>JBBSBO010000899.1:0-1507 GCA_038251215.1 Caldilineales bacterium | reverse complement strand
GCGCAGCGCCGCCGCCACCTGCCCCTCGCCGCTTGCCAGCGCGGGCGGTGCGTTGCTGGTGGTCGCGACCACGCGCCCCTGCGCATCCAGCAGGGTGACGCCTGTGACCTCAAGGTTGATCGATGAAAGAAAGGCTGCGGCTGCGGCGGGGTCGCTCAGCAAGCTGTCGAGGCGGCCCGCGGCGTTGCTCAGCAGTTGCGCCTGCTCCTGCAGCAGCGTCGCCTGCGCCTGCACGCTCGTCTCCACATTGGTGATTGAGCGCTGCAACTGAAGCAGCACGAAGGCCGCCAGCCCAATCAGCGGAACGACGATCAGGATGGGCAGCAGGTGGCTGAGGATGAGACGGGCGCGCAGCGTTCGCATCATGCGGGCTCCTCACCGCCCGGCTGCGCCACGAGCTTGTAGCCAACACCGCGTACAGTGACAATGCGGCGGGGCGCGGCGGCATCATCCTCCAGTTTCTCGCGCAGGCGGCGCACGTGGACATAGACGATCTGCGACTCGCCGGTATAACCATCGCCCCAGACGGCTGCCAGCAGGTCGCCAACGCTGAGCACGCGCTCGGCTTCGCGCGCAAGGGCCAGCAGCAGCTCGAACTCGCGCGGCGAAAGCTCCAGCCGGCGCGCGCCAACCTGCACGCTGTGCGCGGGCAGGTCGATGGCCAGGTCTCCCACGACAATGGAATCGACTGGGGCGGTCGGGGCTGCGTCCACTGGTGCGCGGCGGCTGCGGCGCAACACGGCCTTGATGCGCGCCAGCAGGATGTCCGAATCGAAGGGCTTGGTGATGTAATCGTCTGCGCCCAGCTCCAGCCCCAGCACCTGCTCAAGCTCGCGGCGGCGCGCCGTAACAAAGATCACGGGCAGATCGAGGCGCTGGTGCAGCGCCTTGAGCGCGTCGAGGCCGTCCATGCCGGGCAGGCCGATGTCGAGCAGCACGAGGTCGGGTGCATCGGCGGCGGCAAGCGTGAGCGCGTCCTCGGCGGAGGCGGCGGAAGAGGTGCGATAGCCCGCTTTTCCCAGCGTAAAGCCCAGGCTGCGGCGCATGAGCGCGTCGTCATCTACCAGCAAAATGTGGGGTGCACTGTGAGGGGCATCGAGTTGCGACATCATGCGCGGATTGTAGCGCATGTGGCGGGGATGGGGGAACAAAAGGGTTGCAGGTTCAAAGGTTGAAAGGTTTAAGGTTCAGCACCGGCGTGAAGCCCGCGCAGGCGCCGAACCTTAAACCATTAAACCTTCAAACCCTTGAACCTGCTTTTCGCCCTTCGACCATGCGTGCTATTGTGCTAAAATAGCAGCATGTTGCACGAGTTACACATCAGCAATTTTGCCATCATTGACGAGCTCCACCTCGCCTTCTGCCCTGGGCTGAATATCCTCACGGGGGAGACCGGCGCGGGCAAGTCGATCATCATTGACGCCGTGGGGCTTCTCCTGGGCGACCGCGCCGGGGCCGAGTGGGTACGCGCCGGCACGGAGGTCGCCTCGATTGAGGCGCTCTTCTC
>JBBSBO010000898.1:0-1508 GCA_038251215.1 Caldilineales bacterium | reverse complement strand
GTACGCGCTTCGCCCGCTATCTCAGCGCGCAGGCGGCGCAAGCGGCGCCCTCCTATACCAGCGCCGACATCGCCGCCCTGGTCGCCGTGCAAAAGCTGCTGGCTCAGGGCTACGACGACGAGCAGATCAACCAGAGCCTCACGCCACCGCGCAAAGACAATCACAAGAACGGCGGGCAGCAAGACGGTGAACACGCGCTCTCGGCGCTGACGCACGCCATCAACGGGCGCGAGGCCGACATGGCGGACGACGCCTTCTTGCCCATCCTCAGCGA
Organism: Caldilineales bacterium; assembly: GCA_038251215.1. GTDB lineage: Bacteria > Chloroflexota > Anaerolineae > Caldilineales > Caldilineaceae > JASGTU01. The sequence continues at coordinate 1,234 of JBBSBO010000898.1, read as the reverse complement.
AATCCTGCGCACCATCGTCAGCAACCAAGAGGCGATCCTCAACGCCCAGGGCATGATGCGTGACATGACCAACGTGGTGGTGCAGGACAATTTTAATCTGAAGGACGACAATCGCAAACTGCGCGAAAGAATGCTGGAGATGGAGCGGGTCGTCGCCGAATACCAGCGCCGCGAAGAAACGCGCAAAGAGCGCCTGGAGGGCCGCCTGCGCGCGGTCGAGGGCACCGTCGGCGCGCTGCAACAACAGCTCGCCCAACTCGTCCAGCTCTACCGCACGCAGAGCAAACGCTCGGGCTGGTTCGGCTAGGCCGCGCCCGGCTCGCCTTCCAGCGAATCGAACAGAAACATCTCGCGCGTGCTGGTGAATGTCTCCGCCAGCAGCGGTTCGCCCACCAAGTCATACTCCATGGCGCCGTTGATCGTCACCTCCAGCATCTCGCCCATCGGCAGCCCGCCGATGCCGGGGATCAGCACCAGGCCGTCCACCTCCGGCGCGTCGCGGTAGCTGCGCCCCAAGAGCAGCGGCGCGGAGCTGTCCGCCACCTCGCCTTCGCCCTCCACCAGCACATCCAGCCGCCGCCCTACCATGCGCTGATTGCGGCGCAGCGAGATCGGCTGCTGCAACTCCATCAGGCGGGCATAGCGCTCCTCTTTGACGGCCTCGGCCACCTGGTCGGGCAGCGCTGCGGCGGGCGTGCCCGGCTCCGCGCTGAAGGGGAAAGCTCCCACCTTGTCGAACTCGATGGCCTGCGCAAAATCCAGCAGCCCCTGAAACTCCTCTTCCGTCTCGCCGGGATAGCCGACAATGAAGGTCGTGCGCAGGGCGATGTCGGGCATGGCCGCGCGCAGCTTCTGCACATGCTCGAACGACGTTTCGATGCGGCTGGGCCGGTGCATACGGCGCAGCGTGCGCGGGTCGCCGTGTTGCAGCGGCATGTCGAGGTAGTGTACGATCTTGGGCTGGCTCGCCATCACCTCGATCAGCGCGTCGCTGACATGGCCCGGGTAGGCATACATCAGCCGCACCCAGCGCAGCGTCTTCGGCGTGCGCGTGCAAATGGCGGAAAGCAACCTCGCCAGGCTGTCCGGGTCACCCAGGTCGCGGCCATAGTCGGTGGTGTCTTGCGCCACGACAACCAGCTCCTTGGCCCCCGCCGCGGCCAAGCTGATCGCCTCGTCGACCACCGCTTCGAACGGGCGACTGCGCAGCTTGCCCTTGAAGCTGGGGATGGTG
>JBBSBO010000897.1:0-1509 GCA_038251215.1 Caldilineales bacterium | reverse complement strand
CGTCGTGATAGCGCCACACGCGGCCCTCTTGCAGGCTGACCAGCATGTCGCCCTGCGGCGCAAAGTCGACCTGCGTCATCGTGGCGAGGCCGTCCGCCATGACCTGCGCCTCAAAGCCGAGCGGTAAGCCGAGGCCCGCCGCCAACTGCGCCGAAGCGGGCGCGATCGAGGCCGGCTCCCGCCACACGGAGGCGAACTGCACGCCGTGCAGCGCCAGCGTCCCCTGCATATCCGCCCACTCGAAGACGATCTGCAGCTCATTGACCTGGGCGAAGTCGGGCAGGTTGCCGTCGGCGTCCCGCACCTCGCGCAGGGGCACATGCACGGTCTGCTCGCCCTCGGCCAGGCCGAAGCGGCGCAGCGGAACCTGGATGCGATTGCCGTCCTGCTGCACGAGGTAGAGGTTGGGGCTGAGGTTGCCGGACGCCACGACGTCGAGCGCCAGCGTCTCGTCGCCGGTGAGCGGCTGAGCATCTTGCCACGCCACGCGCCAGCGCGAGTAGGTGGCGGCGCTCTGGTTCACAGTCAGGCGCGTGGAGGCGGCGTCGCTCTCGCACGCCAGGTTAGCTTCGGGCGGAGCGTCACAGGCCGCGTCCACGCCCGCTGCGCCCAGCAGTTCGACGTCCGCCAGGCGCATGGGCGGCGGCGCGAGCGGCTCGATGGCCGCGACGAGGGTCGGGGTAGGCGCCGGCGAGGGCGAGGGTCGCCCGCCGCAGCCGGCTACGAGCGCGCCTGTCGCCAACGCCAGCCCGCACAGCGCAATTTGCAGAGTCGTTCGCTTCAAGATTTCCTCCACACAGGGTAGCCGCGCACTTTGGCGGCTATGAGAGGCGGCTGGGTTCAGAGAGCCGCGCCCGCCCCATCATAGCCACATCTGCCCCGTGCGCCAAAGTGCGCAGCGCCGGGGCGCGTACAGACAAAGCGCGCGTAACCCGCACGCCCATTTGACGTCATCATAGGTAATGGCAGAATACGATGAAGAAAATGACGCTCCAAACAAAGATTATCGCCTGATCGGCGGGCCGCCGGCGGAGGCCGGCTGGACGCTGCCGGTAAGGCCGCTGTGGATCCACGACCTGCTCGATCTGTGGGAGCGCGAGAAGTTAATGGCGCTCTTCTTGGAGCTGGGGGGCGACCGCATGGCGCAAGATATCGCCAACACCAACACGCGGCGGCGCACCCTCGTCCAAATCGCACGCTACTTTGTACCCACGAAGGGCGGCGGACGCCTGCGCCGCACGGCTTCGCCCAACGTCTGGGCGGCCTACAGCCAGATCTTCGCGGCCCCCGTTCTGGCCCCGGCCTACCTGCTGCACATCGCCGGACAGAACAACATGGCGCGCGCCCTCGCCGGGCTGCTGCACGAAGAGTACGCGCCGGGCGACGCCGTGGAACTGGGCGACGTGCGCCGCCGTCTGGTCAGCCGCTTCGGCGACCGGCGCAGCGTGCGCGACAGCGCCGGCGCGCTGCTGCGCACGCTGGAACACTTTGGCGTGTTGGCGCGCGCCG
>JBBSBO010000896.1:0-1510 GCA_038251215.1 Caldilineales bacterium | reverse complement strand
CGGCAACATGCCGCCTACGCCCGTGGCCGCGGCAAAGGCGATGATCTCCTTCTCCAAATCCAGCAGGCGGCGCAGCGCCATGTACAGGAAGTTGCCGCTGCCGCAGGCCGGGTCCAGCACGCGCACGGCGCGCACCTGCGCCAGCACGCCGTCGAGCAGGGCCGTGACGGCGGCGACGCTCTGCGTGTTCAGGCGCATGATCTGCGCGCGCTTGGCGTCCGCCGTGCGGTCGCTGCGCTGCTGCCAGGCCTCGATCTGCGCGTCGCGGCGCTGCATGTCCGACTCGGCCTCTTGGCGCGCGGCCTGCCAGGTGCGGCGCAGCGGGGCCATCAACACCGGCTCCACGATCAACAGGATGTCGTCGCGGCTGGTGTAGTGTGCGCCGAGCTGGGCGCGCTTGGATGGGTCCAGGCTGCGCTCGAAGAGCGTGCCCAGGATGGAAGGCTCGATGCCGCCCCAGTCCAGCCCGGCGATGTGGTGCAGGATGACGAGGCCGGCGTGGTCCAGGGGCAGCACGTCGTCGCTGTCGAAGAGGCCGCCGTTGAAGTGGCGGATCGGGTGCTCGCCGAAGAGACCGCCGCTCGCCATCTCCTGGAAGAGTTGGCGCAGCTGATGCGTGAAGCGGTCGGGGTGCGTGCGCCCGGCGTCCACCAGGCGCGTGAAGAGGCCGCCGGGCAGCAGTTGGATGTCCTCGGCGAAGAGCACAAAGAGCAGGCGGATCAGGAAGTGGGCGATGCGCGTGGGGTCCGGCTCGGTGGCGCGCAGATGCTCCGCCAGGCGGGCGAACTCGCGTGCGGCCTGCTCGGTGACCTGCGCCACGGTCTGCTCGCCGCGGAAGCGTTCCGGCGTGTAGAAGACGGCGCGCAGGTGGTCCATGCCTGTGGGCGTGAGCAGGTCGTCGAGCGTGAGCACGACGGTGCGCGGGGGCGTGTTGGTGAAGTTGCTGTGGACTTCGATGCGTTCGCCGTCGCAGACGACGAGCAGGGGCGGGTTGTCCAGCTTCTCGCGATAGAGCAGGAGCTGGCGGTAGGCCGCGTCGAGGTCGGCGTGCTTGCCCTTATATTCCCAGCCGAAATAGCCGAGCTTGGCGACGTCGGCAAAGCCCTGGCCGCCGCCGGTTTTTTCCACGCCCATCTCGAAGGCGAAGCGGTGGCCGGCGGGGTCGTCCTGGGCGGGCGTGGGGTGATCGACGAGGGCGCAGAGGTCGAGGAAATGCTCCTTGGCGAAGGCGCTTTCCTTCAGTTGGACGGCGCGCCACTTGTTGACGAACTCGTATGGGGTCACGGGGAAATCCCTAGCGCTAGCGTGCAGGCGGCTGATGGGGTTGAATTTTACCAGAGAGGCCACAGAGGGTCACAGAGAAGCGCCCGCCGCGTGCCGGGGTGGCGACCGGCGCGCGGCGGGCGTGGGCAAGGAGGTTCCCCCCATAACGGGGGCCTGGCGATATCGGTTAAGGGGCGTCCGGCCGGATCGCTCCGGCTAGATCATGCCGGCTAGATCATCTCATTGG
>JBBSBO010000895.1:0-1511 GCA_038251215.1 Caldilineales bacterium | reverse complement strand
GCGCGCCAAGAATCAGTTCCGCGAAGGGATGCAAGGTGGCCTCCCGGCGCCAGCGGAGCGCATGGCCGGGCAGGATTCGCATTCCAGCTGGTGCGTCCGCGGCCACTTCCCGCGCCAGCCGAGATTTCCCGATACCCGCCTCACCGAGCACGAGCAAGGCGTGTCCATCGCCCGATGCGGCGCGGGCCAAACTTGCCGCAAGTTGAGTACGCTCCGCCACGCGGCCGATGAAGGCAAGGTCGGCCCTGTGCTGAGCATAGAATCGCGATGCGCTCAAATCCGCCCCACGCAGGCTCAGCACCTCATGGCTTCCAGACAATCCGCGCAGGCTATGCGGCTCCAGCGCCTCGGCGATGATCGCAGTGCCGGCGGAGGCAAGAGTCGCGGCGCTGATGAGCGCCTCCCCCGGCGCTGCCGCCTGCTGCAGCCGGGCGGCGATGTGGACGGCGGAGCCCGTCGCGTCCAGTGCGGCAAGCCCCGCCGCATGCAAAGGATGGATCAGGAACTCGCCGCTGTGCACGCCAATCCGCAATGCGACAGAGTCTGGCATCGCCCGCAGTCGCGCTTGCATGTCGAGTGCCGCCGCGCAGGCGGCAAGCGCATGCTCGGCGAGCCCGTCGGGCGCACCAAACATGGCCATGATCCCATCGCCGGTGATCCGGTTAACCTTGCCGCCAAAACGGGCTACGCATTCGGCCGCCACCTGGATGGCGGTGGCGATGATGTCATGGGCCGTTTCTTCATCATGGGCGCTGACAAAGCCGGTCGAGTTGACGATATCGGCGAACAACAAGCTGCCGATCCGAAGTTCCTCTTCCGCTGGATACGAAGGAACAGTCATCGTCTAGAATCTCCGCCTCGCCAAGCGTAGCCCAGCCGATGATGCAACATCGCATGTTGTTCCGAAGGAGCGGAAATGGCCGAGGGGGCAAAGCCTATCGGGACGCCCCGTGGAGCGAGCTTCGGGCAGTTCAGGCGCGCGAAGGCGACATTGCGGGCGCCTACAGCCGCATAATTCTCCAAACCAATTCGCCAAGTAACGGTCCAAAGGCCACGATCGAAGAGATGAGGGGGAAGCCACCGTTATTTCACGACGTCTTCATCAATTTCACCATCGACGTGCATGATTTTGCCACGAAGGGCAACGGCGAGTGGCGTCACGTTCTCAGAGGCGCGTGGGGTATAACTTTGATTTGGGCGACCCTGACTATCACAAGGTTCAGCCGCCGGGCTGACCCACACCGATCATCAGCAGATGCACAAAAAATCCACATGACGTTAGTTTCCTTTCCACGGACGAGAAGTGTCAAGGAAATCGGGGCACTCATCGATCGCACGTGTGCCGCACATCCGTTTCCGCACTTGTGCTGAGAGATCTAATCTCCATCAGGCTGAATCGGGCGGAGCTGGCTTTCTTTGGTAGCACGGTTCGCCATGTCTCCCTCTTTGAGGAGCGGATGGTGGTATGTTGTCGAGCCCACTCCATCGGAAACGGCTCCATGAGCCCCGGC
>JBBSBO010000894.1:0-1514 GCA_038251215.1 Caldilineales bacterium | reverse complement strand
CGTGCGCCGGCGGTGCGGTGTATAGCCCGGCCATCACGGATTTTGTGGTGATGGTGAAAGACACCAGCCACATGTTCGTCACCGGGCCGGATGTGATCAAGGCCGTGACGCACGAGGACGTGAGCTTCGAGGAGCTGGGCGGGGCGTCGGTGCATGCCGGGCAGTCGGGCGTGGCGCACTTCGCCGCCGAAAACGAGGAAGACGCCCTCTTCCTGGTGCAGCAATTGATCGGCTATCTGCCCAACAACAACATGGACGACGCGCCGGCACGGGTGATGCAGGATGATCCGCTGCGCCAGGACGTGGAACTGGATACGCTGGCGCCGGAGAACGCGAATCGCCCCTATGACATGAAGCTTGTCATTCGCCACATCGTGGACAACGGCCAGTTTTTGGAGGTGCATGAGCACTGGGCCGCGAATGTGCTGGTGGGCTTTGCGCGCCTGGGCGGGCGCTCGGTGGGCATCGTCGCCAATCAGCCGGCGGTGCTTGCCGGGGTGTTGGATGTCAACGCCAGCCAGAAGGCGGCCCGTTTTGTCCGCTTTTGCGATGCGTTCAACATTCCGCTGATTGTGTTAGAGGATGTGCCGGGCTTTATGCCGGGCGTGACGCAGGAGCACGAGGGCATTATCCGCCACGGAGCCAAGCTGCTCTATGCCTTTGCGGAGGCTACGGTGCCTAAGCTGACGGTGATTGTGCGCAAGGCGTATGGCGGGGCGTATTGCGTGATGAACCCGCGCCACGTGGGGGCCGATATGGTGCTGGCTTGGCCCGGCGCGGAACTGGCGGTGATGGGGCCGGAGGCCGCGGTCAACGTCATCTTCCGCCGCGAGCTGGCGCAAGCCGCCGACCCCGTGGCGCGCAAGGCCGAGCTGGTGGAGGACTATCGCCGGCGCTTTGCCAACCCCTATATTGCGGCGGCGGCGGGATTTATTGACAACGTGATCGAGCCGCACGAGACGCGCCCGCGCCTGATCAACGCGCTGGAGATGTTGCAGAACAAGCAGGGGCATTTGCCCGCCAAGAAGCATGGCAATATTCCGCTGTAGGCGGCGCGCCGGTCGCGCAGTCGAGGCGCGTGGTAAGCACGAGGAGAAGGGTCGATGGCGCTGAGCGAAGTGGAGTTTGAACTGCCCGCGGACCAGTTCGCATTGATGGGCTATCCGCACATGCGCCAGGGGCAGCCCCTGATGCTGCAACTGGAGACCGGCGTACTCCTGCCCGACCCGGCAGGCGAGGGCTGGTATGCGGTGGCGAAGGAGCCTGTGCCGCCGCGCTTTGTGCGCGTAGGCCGCGCCCTCTATGCTTTCAGCGGCCGAATCGAGACGGCGGACCTGGTGCAGGAAGACAGCGTGGAGACGGCGACCCTGATCGTGCGCTGCGGCGAGATCCCGCTGCGCGTCTATTGTGCGCCGCAGGCCGACGGGCGGCTGCCCTTCGGCACGTGGGAGACGCGCTACTTGACCGGCTACGCCAGGCTGTACGGCATCGTGGAGGACGATTTCTCGACGGCG
>JBBSBO010000893.1:0-1517 GCA_038251215.1 Caldilineales bacterium | reverse complement strand
TGGATCGTGAAAGCCTCGGTAGAATCGTTCAGAGCGGTCAAGATGCTGTTGAAATCCATGTGCTGTCCTGATCTTTGAGAGGGGTCTGCGTGATCGTGTTGGGTCCTCAGCGCAGCGCAGCGGCGGGGGCTTCCACGATGTGCTGTCGGCCCAGGATGGCGCGGCTGCGCTCCAGCGCGGCACAGTATTTGCTGATGCGATAGTAGGTGCAGCCGTGGCGGCTGAGCAAGTTGACCAGCCAGGCGGGCACGTTGCGGTTGGCCTTGACTTCCAACACGACCTGGTCGGCGGGCAGAAATAGCTGGTCCGCGGCATAGCCGCCGGAGGTCAGCGAGAGATCGTGCGTGCGCCCGCGCAGATTCACGTCGAAGGTGACGCGCAAGTCTTCGTAAGGCGTGCGGCCCTCGTAGGCCGTACGGTCATAGCGCACGATGCACGCCGGCCCCAGTTGCAGCGTGCGGTACAGATAGTATACCTCGTGGAGCGTCGCCACATCAGCCGGCGCAAGGCGCGCTTGCAGTTCGCCGGACGGGTCGAGTTCATCCAACTCGCCAAAATCGTCGAAGGCGATAGCCTGGTCATAGCGCAGGGCTACGCGGCGCTTGCGCATCTGGCTGTTGATGCGCTCCTTCACTTCCAGGAAGGCCAGCGTAGCGGGCGTGACGGCTTGGTCGCCATAGACGCGCACGCGCACCTTGCGCCGGCTGCGATGGCCGTCCAGCTTATCCCAATACGCTTTGTAGTCGGGCGAATCGTAGTAGAGACTGGTGATGGGATACTGCCCCAGCTCGTTGCCGTGGCTATCCCGGTCCATATACGTGGCCAAGTCCGCCGCCAGCCGATCCATTTGGCCGCGGCGGATCAGGTATTTCAGTTCGTAGCGCAGGTCGCTCTTCAGTCGCATGATTTCTCAACCGTCCCGCGCGCCACTCAGCGCGTGCCGCCCGTGTCGTCGCGGCCCGGCGAGCCGTACATCTCCGCGCCGGCGCGCCAGCTTTGCGGGCGCATGGGGTCGGCGCCCCCCGCCACGGCGACGATGGAATCGCCCGCGCCGTCGGCGCTGAGAGGCCAGCCGTTGCGGTCATCATACTGCACGCGGGTGAGGACGTCGCCATTGGCGGCGTGCAGGGTGATCTCCTCGCCGCGGTCCGACAGCTTGCCGTCATAGATGCCGAAGACCTCGGCCTCCGGGTGGAACTTGCGGAATTTCTTGAGGTCGCGGATCAGCACGATGAACTCGCCGGGGCCAAGCTGGGTTTGCTCGGGAAAGACATAGGTGATGCCGTCGAAGTAGGCGCCGGAGAGGTCGGCGGTCGCCTCGCCCACGTTTTTCAGCTCCAGGAACTCCGCCTCTTCGTCGCCGAGCGGATTGTACATAATTTCCGTGATACGCACGTCGCCGCGTTGGCCCGGGCGGCGGAAGTCGGCCGCGTGCAGCGCGCTCCACGCGCCGTCAACGCGCACGCGCGCCTGCACCGTCGTGGCGGTAGTCAGCGCCAACGGCGCAGTGTAGCGCT
>JBBSBO010000892.1:0-1523 GCA_038251215.1 Caldilineales bacterium | reverse complement strand
GGTAATCAGCCGTGGGCGGAAGCGCAGCGCGGCGGCGCGCACCACGTCCAAGTCCGCCGCCGCCCCGTAGCCGAAGCCCGCCACCTCTACCTCGGCGCCGATCTGCCGCGCCATATCGCCGATGCCGTAGCCGAAGACGCCTGTCGCCACCGCCAACACGCGCTCGCCCGGTCGCATCACGCTCTTGAGCGCGCTCCACGGTGCCAACATGCCCTCGCCCGACAGGATCGCGATCTGGTTATCGGTCGCCAACATGCGCTGCAAGCTGTGCTCGCACGAGCCATATAGTTCAAAGAACTCCGCCTCGACATCGGCGCTGCCATAATCCACGGCATAGGCCGCCAGCACGTCTTGGGGCACGGAGACCGGCCCCGGTATCAGCGGCAGTAGATAGCTTTGCATCGAAGTGAACCTCCGCCTCTTGCCCGCCTTGACAAACGGGGAGCGTTTCAGCCAAACTATGGGGGATGATCGACTCCATTGTACCTGGCTTGCGCTCGCTCAACAAGCTTTTCCTCTCCGGCCCATTCGGTGCCGGCAAGACGACTCTGGCTGTCGAGCGAATGCGCTATCTGCTGGAGCAGGAGCGCATTCGCGGCGACGAGATTCTCGTCCTTGTGCCGCAGCGTACGCTGGCCCAGCCCTTTGTCGCCGCGCTGCGCCGGCCCGACATCCCGCCCGGCGCGCCCGTGGCGGTGACGACCTTGGCGGGCATGGCACGCAACGCGGTCGAGCTGTATTGGCCGCTCTTGGCCGCGGCTGCGAGCTTTGCCCGCCCCAACCAAGAGCCGATCTTCCTCAACCTGGAATCGGCCCAATATCACATGGGACCGCTCGTGGATCTCGCCCTGGCGCAAGGCGCTTTTGAGGGCATCCGCGTCGAGCGCAGCCGTATCATCAGCCAGGTGCTGGATAACCTCAACAAGAGCGCGCTTAATGGCTTCAGCATAAGCGAAGCCTACGCGCGCCTGGAGCTGTCCGTCCCCCCCGGCGACCAGCGCACCGCTCGCCTCAACGCCCTGCGCTCCACACTCCGCATCAGCCAAGAATTCCGCGCGCTCTGCCTGGAGGCGTCACTGGTTGACTTCAGCCTGCAGATCGAGCTGCTCACGCAGCATGTGATCGCCAACGACTGGAGCCGCACCCACCTCTTCCGCTCGCGCCGCCACTTGATCTTCGATAACGCCGAAGAAGACAACTACGCCGCGCATCGCCTGATCGCGGCCTGGATGCCCCATCTCGACAGCGCGCTGATCGTGGCGGACGACGACGGCGGCGTGCGCGTCTTCCTCGGCGCCGCGCCGGAGGACGTGCCGCAGCTCGCCAAGCTGTGCGACCACGCCATACACCTCGACCGCTCCTGGGTCATGCCCCCGGAAATCCGCCACTTGGTGCGCACGGTGGATAGGTTCCTGCCCTCGCCACAGGCGACGCCGGGCCGCCGGCGCGCCTCGACGGCGGACCAAGCAAGCGAGTTTGAAGACCAACCCGATGCGGCGACAGATGAAGAAACAGCTGCGCCC
>JBBSBO010000891.1:0-1525 GCA_038251215.1 Caldilineales bacterium | reverse complement strand
GTGGCTCCCGGTGCCAGCGCGTCGGTTGATGTCTCCGTCACCGTCCCGACCGATGCTGTCCCCCCTGACAGCGACAGCGTCACCGTCACCGCAACCTCACAGGGTGATACAACCAAGTCGGCGTCTACCGCGTTCCTGACGACTGCCGCGGAGGCGCCAACGCACACGATCTACTTGCCCTCGACCATGTCCGGGCCGTCCAAGTAGGCAGGCTGCCCGGGCAAGCCCGGAATGCGCGCGGCCTGCAGGATTGCAGGCCGCGCGCATTCCATCTCCGCCTGAATGTACCCGAACCCCCAGAGGCGCACAATGACTAAACAGACAATTAGCCGGCGCCACTTCTTGCAGACGACCGGCTTTGGGGTGGCGGAGCTGCTTCTCGCCCTCCGCCGTGGGCGAGAAGCGAAACGATCTTTTCCCCGTTGGTGCGGAAGTAAGACGGATGCATCACACGCCTAATCGAACTGATGATGTGCGCTGTTCGATCTACTCTTGTTCGTCCTGGCCGTCCCAGGAACGAGCGCTGCCCCGGTCAGTGCCTCCCCGGTCACTGTCACACCCGTTGCAGTTCCGCCTGTGCTGACCCCTGCCGAGCCTCTCGTCAGGTCTATCTTCTTCGATACACATTTATCGCTCAACCAGAACCAGGCGTGCGCCACCTGCCACGCGCCGGAGGTCGAGTGAAGGGGTCCGCGCTCCATCGCCAGGGGCGGCGAATAGTAATCCTCTTCCTCCCACACGGCGCGGCCGTCGTCCATGCGTCGCGCGCCGGTCAAGCCTTTGCTCAGAGCGGGGCCGAAGGGCTGCATGTCAACAAAGGCGCGCCGCGCCAGTTGTGCGCCCAGCTCGGCCAGCTTTTCGGGCTTAGGCGTGGCGCGTACCAAATAATAGGCCATCGTCATTTTCTCCGTTTCTATCTCAGCGCAATCCCGTCGGCATATATGGCGCCGCTATCATGGCGCCGCTATCATGGCGCCGCTATCATGGCGCCGCCATATTTGACACCTATTCTGCTTGGACTATCCTTTCAAGAAATCATAGCGGAACATGCGCCGGAACGCTAGGCGCGATTGAGGCAAGCAAAGATGACGCAATCCACTGCCCGAGAATATCCCGCCATGCGGCTGATCGATCTTCGGCCGGTTTTCCACAACGGCAAGAATTACTATATGCTACGCGACCCCTTGCAACTGGGCGAGGGCACGATGCTCGTGCCGCCCGCCCTGGTCGGGGCGCTCTCCTTCTTGGACGGCGCGCATACGGCGGCGGATGTGGCGAAGGATCTCGAACGCTTCTTCGGTTATAGCGTGCAGGCGGACTTGGTTCAGGGTCTGGTGCAAGCGCTGGATGAGGCCTGCCTGTTGCGCAACGAACACAGCGAGGCCGTGCGCCGGCAAAAGACGCAAGCGTTCCGCCAGGAGCAATATCGCCCCGCCCTGCTCGCCGGGCCGGAGGATGCGATCGCGCGCGGCGCGCTGCGCAGGCAACTGGACGGGTTCCTGGCCGCAGCCTCGCCTGTCGGGGC
>JBBSBO010000890.1:0-1527 GCA_038251215.1 Caldilineales bacterium | reverse complement strand
GTCATCGTCGGCCTGGCCGACAAAAGCGACCGCGTCGCCCTGCTCCGCGCCAAAGACCCTTACTTCGCATTCCGGCAGGCCGTCGTCGCCCTGCACGGGTTCCGCAAACACCCCTTCGCAGGCGTTCACCCCCACGCCGTTGTCGATCCCTCCGCCTCCATCGGCCAGAACTGCGTCATCTACCCCGGCGTCTACGTCGGCCCGCGAACCGTGGTCGGCAATGATTGCATCCTCTATCCCAACGTCTCCATTTACGATGACTGCGTTCTTGGCGACCGGGTCATTATTCACGGCGGGGCGACCATTGGAGCCGACGGCTACGGCTATTCCTTCCACCAAGGCGAGCATCACAAAATCCCGCAGATCGGCAACGTTATTCTCGAAGATGATGTCGAGATCGGCGCCAATTGCGTCGTCGCCCGGGCGGCGCTGGGTTCAACGATCCTCGGCAAGGGAGTCAAGCTGGACACGCTGGTGATGATCGGCCACGGTGCACAGCTGGGCGCGCACTCGCTGATGGTGTCGCAATCGGGCGTGGCCGGCTCGACGGTCATCGGCCATCACGCCACCATCGCCGGGCAGGTCGCCATCGCAGGGCATCTCAAAATTGGTAACGCCGTCACACTCGCCGCCAGGAGCGGAGTCATGTCCGACATCGAAGACGGCCAAACCCTCATGGGCGCCCCCGCCATGCCCGTCAAACACGCCCGCAAAGTCCTGCTTTACACCATGCAGTTGCCGGAACTAGTCGAACGGATTCGAGAGTTGGAGAAAAAGGTGGAGGGGCTGGCAGGCAGCAAACAGCAGGCAGCAGGCAGTGAAGAAGAGTAATAATCACGGCAACATGCGCCCGGACATATCATGTATGGAAAATTTTGGATCATCTTCCTGTATCCTCTTCCCGCTCCCCGCTGCCCGCTCCCCGCTGCCTGCTATTCCCCGCCCCTTCGCGTTTAACGGAGCTGTAAGACCATGACACAACGACCACGCGAGAACTGGGCCAGCCGAGCCGGCGTCATCCTCGCCGTCACCGGCAGCGCTGTTGGCCTGGGCAACTTCCTCCGCTTCCCCGGGCTGGCCGCCAAGTATGAGGGCGGGGCCTTCATGATCCCCTACTTCATCGCCTTCTTCCTGCTGGGTCTGCCGCTGGCGTGGGTCGAGTGGTCGATCGGACGTTACGGCGGCTCACGCGGCTACAACAGCGCCCCCGGCATCTACCGATCCATCTGGAAAAACCGCCTCGCCCCCTACTTCGGCGCGCTGGCGATGCTCATCCCCGTCGGCATCTACATGTACTATGTCGTCATCGAAGGATGGTGCCTCGCCTACGCCTGGTACATGCTCAGCGGCCAACTCAGCCTCGGCCCCGCCGGCAGCCCCGAATACGGCAACTTCTTCAAAGCCTTCACCGGTCAGGCCGAAAACGGCGTCAACTTCGGCTCCTCTCCCGCCCTCCTGTTCATAGGCCTTTGCTTTGTCGTCAACTATATTCTGATCTACCGCGGGCTGACCAAAGGCATCGAATGG
>JBBSBO010000889.1:0-1529 GCA_038251215.1 Caldilineales bacterium | reverse complement strand
GTATGCCTACGCACTCCCTCGCACGACAAAGCTGCACGCAACGCGCAGCACGCTATCCTAACATGGCCCGCCCGGCCTCGCCAAGCGCACAGGCAGGAAATCCTGTCTGCGCTTCAGGCGGCAAGTTAGGCGACCTTTTCCACGACCAACAGGTGGCTGATGCCGAACATCTGGCCCGGCGTGCGCTCCAGGGCGTAGGTGACCCCGCGCACCGCCTTGCCCAGCGCGGGCGAGCGCCGCGCGATGTTGTCATAGCCGGGAAAGATGCGCCCATGATGCACCACCCGCACCGGCAAGCCGATAAAGAGCGCGCGCAAGCCTTCCGCCGTATAGGCGCGCACGTGCGGGGCCAGCCGGTCGCGCAGCGCGTCCGGCAGGTAGTTGATCAGCGGCGTGTTGCCGAAGTGATACTGGCCGCACCAATAATGCCCGTGCGTCTCGAACGGATAGCAGCGGTTGGGCGCGAAGATCACCGCGCGCCCGCCTGGGCGCAGCACGCGCGCCATCTCCGCGGCCGTGCGTCGGTCATCGGCGACATGCTCGATCACCTCGTGGCTGAGGATCAGGTCGAACATGTCATCGGCATAGGGCAGCGCCTCGCACATGGCTAGCTGCAAGTGCGCGCCGGGCGCATGTTCCACCGCCCGCGTCAAGTGTTCCGGCTCAATGTCGATGCCGTAGGTCGCCGCAGCGTAAGGTTGCAGCGCGGCGACATACATGCCCACGCCGCAGCCGTTGATCAGGATGTTCGACAGGCGCGTGCGCGGATGCGCCATGCCCCAGCGCACAATCATCGCCAAGCGCCGATCCTGCCCCGCGCGCCACACAAAGCTGGGGTTGCCACGCCGCGCAGCCCGCTCGCCATGCAGATCTAGCTCCATATACCCTGCTTACTCGCTCCTATTTGACGCCCGCATGGATGGCTACCGCGCCGAGCATCAGCGTCCTGTAGATAACGTTGCGCAGCCCCACGAGTTCCATCTCGCGCGCCAACTGCGCCGGCGCGGGAAAGCCGACCGTACTGTGCGGCAGATAGGCATACGCCTCAGCGTCGCCGCTCACCAGCCCGCCGATCCAGGGGACCAGGCGGAAGAAGTAGAGACGAAACAACGGTTCCAGCGCCACGTTTTGCGGCGGCGCCGTTTCCAGGCAGACTACGCGCCCGCCCGGACGCGTCACGCGCCGCTGCTCCGCCAGCGCCGCCCGGCGATCCGCCACATTGCGCAGCAAGAAAGCGCTCGCCGTAGCGTCGAAGCTGTCGTCGGCAAAGGGCAGCGCCAACGCATCGCCCTGCACAAACGTGATGCGGCGCGGCGGGCGCTTCGCCTGCGCCGCCAGCATCATCTCTTGCGTAAAATCCGCCGCGGTCACCTCCACGCCCGGGTAGCGCGCGGCGGCCTGGCGCGCGACTTCGCCTGTGCCCGCGCCCACGTCCAGCAGGCGCCCGCGTGTGGGCAGGTCGCATAGCTCCAGCAGCTCGCGCCGCCAGCTTCGGTCCTGCCCAAAGGTCATCGCCGTGTTGATCAGGT
>JBBSBO010000888.1:0-1535 GCA_038251215.1 Caldilineales bacterium | reverse complement strand
GCGTTGACAAGCGGCGGGCGCTGTGGCGTGGCTTTAAGCTGAGCGCCGCCGGCGACAAGCCCGCGCGCGCTGTGTCCGGCCTGGACGCGCTGGTCAAGGCCAAGACGGTGAGCATGGAGGATGCCGGCACGCCCGACGCCAAGGCCCTGCCCGGCTGGATCCAGCGGCAGGCGCGCGATAAGCAGATCGCCATTGACGGACGCGCCGTGCAGCAACTGGCTAACTTCGTGGGGCCGAACCTGCGCCAACTGGACAACGAGCTGGATAAGCTGGCGGTCTACGCGGCGGGCCGTCCGATTCAGAGCGATGACGTGATGCTCCTGGTGAGCGACGCCAGCGAGGCGATGATCTGGGACCTGACCGACGCGCTCAGCCGGCGTAACGCGCGCCAGGCCATGCTCTCGCTGCATAGCCTGCGCCGCGCCGAAGCGCACCCGCTCTATCTCTTGACGATGATCGCACGGCAGTATCGCATCATCCTCAAGGTCAAGGAGGCAATGGCGGACGGGCGCAGCCGCCCCAACGAACAGGAGATTGCCGCCCGCGTGGGCGAAAAGCCCTACCCCGTCAAGAAGGCCATGCAGCAGGCGCAGGCTTACAGCTTGGACGACCTCGACGCTATCATGGCGCGACTGCTGGAGGCGGACTTCGCCATGAAGACCGGCGCCGACGTCGATACCGCCATCGACGTGCTGATCGCCGAGCTGACCCAGCGTCGCTAGCGCCCCTTGTTCCCCTTGCCTCGATGACTTTCCTCGCGCATCTTTCGCTGGAACATTTCCGCAACTATACGCGCCTCGACTTGGATTTCGCGCAGCGGCTGACCCTTTTGCAGGGTGACAACGCACAGGGTAAGACCAACCTGCTCGAGGCGATCTATCTGCTCGCCACGAGCAAGCCCGTCCATGCGCAGAGCGAGCGCGAGGTGGTGGACTGGCAGGCGCAGGCCGAGCCGATCCCGTTCTGCCGCGTGAGCGCCCGCGTCCTCACGCAGGAGGCGAGTAAGGAACGCCCGCTAGAGTTGGAAGTGATCTTCACGCCGCGCAGCGACGGCCTCAACTTCACCAAACAGGTCAAGATCAACGGGGTACACAAGCGCAGCATGGATCTGATCGGCCTGATGCGCGCCGTGCTCTTTCTGCCCGAGGACATCCGCCTGGTGGACGGCAGCCCCGGCGAGCGCCGCCGTTACCTGGACATCGCGCTGTGCCAGATCGACGCAGCCTACTGCCGCGGACTGGCGGAGTATCAGAAGGTGCTGGCGCAGCGCAACAGCCTGCTCAAAACGCTGCGCGAACAGGGCGCCTCCGCCGCCGCGTCGGCGACCGACGCCCAGTTGAGTTTCTGGGACGAGAAGCTCGTGCAGCACGGCGCGCTGGTGCTGGCAAAGCGCCAGAACTTTGTGGCGCAACTGGACGTGCTGGCGCGCCAACGCCACGCTGACGTGAGCGGCGGTCGCGAGGCGCTGCGCGTGGAGTATGTGCCCAGTTTCAATTACGGCCCGCTGGAAGAAGTTGAGTTCAAACGCTGGCAGG
>JBBSBO010000887.1:0-1539 GCA_038251215.1 Caldilineales bacterium | reverse complement strand
CGCGATCGAGCCGGTGGCATAGCCGCCGCCGTGGAAGTAGAGGATGGCGCGGTCCGCCGCAGCGCCGGGCGGACGCATCCACTCGGCGGGCAGGCCGTCTTTGTCCCCCGTATCAATGTCCACCGGCTCCAGCGTGAAGCCCTCGGGCAGCTTGCCGAAGAAGCCGGCGCCCTGCTCGATCTCGGCGCGCAGCTCCGGCATGGAGGTGTTCCAATCGAGCATCGCGCGCCGCTTGCGCTTGCCCTGCAGCAAGTGGCGGTTCTGCAACGAAAAGATAAAGAGACGGCTACGCAGGCTTGGCATAGCAACCTTCCCCCAAAAATAGCGGACACTGATAAACACTGCTACCAGAGATATTCACAGATCAATCTGTGCTAATCTATTTGATCCATTCAATCAGTGGCCTATCTAGACCACAAACATGTGGATCAGGATTTCCGGGTCCGGCGGCGAGAAGTCGTCGGCATGCACGGCGCGGTTGATGGCGAGGCCGCTGATCGACGTCCAGAAAAGGCGCGCCATGTCGTCGGCGTCATAGGGCTTGACCGTGCCCTCCGCCTGGCCCTGGCGCAGGATGCGCGCCATGACTTCGTAGGGCAGGCGATTCTCGGCCTGGATGATGCGCCACGCCTCCTCGGGGATGGCTTGGCTGCCCGTCGCCTGGGCCGTGAGCAGGTAGTAGCGCGCCGTGTCGGCGTTGTCCACCGTGTCGCGCAGCAGACCGTACACGGCCATGCGAATCTTCTCGGCGGGCGGGTCGGGCAGGCTCTCCAGATAGCGCGAGGCGGCGTTGATGCCCGCATAGGCGTGGCGGATCAGCTCGACGAAGATCTCCTCCTTGGAACTGAAATAGTGGTAGATCAGCCCCGGCGATACGCCCGCCGCGGCGGCGATGTCGGCGATCTTGGTGGCAGCCGGCCCGTTGGCGGCAAAGAGGCGCAGCGCGGCGGACAGGATCAGGCGACGGCGCTCCTCTTTGATCTGTTCGTTCTGCTCGGCGCTGCGCGGCATGGCGGCGGCTCCCTTGCGTTGAATGAACGTTCAATCAACACAAGGATAGCACGCGGCGGCGGGGATTGTCAAGATGGTGGAGGGGGCGAAATTGTGGGGAAGCAGCGTATTCTAGGCTATAGCCGGTTCCATATACAACATCATCAATTGATCGGCGCGCAGGGCGGCCTGGGCGTAGGTGCGGCCTGTGTTGTCGCTGAACTCAACCTCGACCACGCCGGGGGCTAGAAGCTCGACTACCGTCCCCACCTGGCCGCGCACCAGCCCCAACTGCGGCAAGTCCTCGACGAGGGCGACCAGGGAGCAGTTTGATTTCGGATGTCATGGCAAGCCTCCTGTGGGACACATCTTCATGCCGCGCGCCCTTCCACGATGGCGATTTCGGTGTCGATGAGGGCGTAGAGTTCGTAGACGAGCGCGTCGATCTGGCGGTCGGTCGCGTCGATGCGCACCTGGGTTTCGTTGTAGCGGCCGCGCCTATAGTCGGCGACAAAGCGGTCGAAGCGCTCGACCAGTTCCAACACCTCG
>JBBSBO010000886.1:0-1541 GCA_038251215.1 Caldilineales bacterium | reverse complement strand
AGCCCGCGCAAGCCCGGCCATCGCACCAGCGCCGTCGTCCTCGGCATCGAGTCGCCGGACAAGTTCCCCCTCGTCTACTACCGCGACAACTGCGCCGACATCGAGCTAACGATCGACGACGTGTTGGCCGCGCCCGTCGCCGACAGCCGCGCGCTCCAGTTCGCCGGCACCAACCTCAGCAAAGAGCCGAGCCGCAGCGCCACCATGTTCGCCGCCGAAGCGGCGCGCAGTTTCGGCACAGAGGTAATCTTCGACGTCGACTTTCGCCCCGACCAGTGGCACGACCCGCGCGCCTTCGGCGTGGTCGCCCGCTCCGTCCTGCCCCTCGTCGACGTGGTGATCGGCACCGAAGACGAACTTAACGCCACCATGCTCACCGACCCGCGCCAAATGCAGCTCACCCACTCGCAGATCTCCGACGCCAAAGTCAGCGGCGATGTGCGCCAGGCCATCGCCCACATCCTGACGCATGGCCCTAAAGCCGTGGTGGAAAAGGTCGGCGCACAGGGCGCACGCGTCCACCTGGCAAACGGCGAAGTGATCGAAGCGCCCGGCTATCCGGTGGAGATCTACAACATTCTCGGCGCGGGCGACGCCTTTGGCGCGGGCTTTCTCTACGGCCATCTCAACGGCTGGAGCTGGTACAAATCCGCGCGCCTGGGCAATGCTTGCGGCGCTATCGTCGTCACCCAGCACGGCTGCGCCAACTTCATGCCCACCTACGACGAGGTGATGGCCTTTGTGGATGCCCGCGGCGGCCTGGACTAGGCGCCGGCCAAGGCACAACGATTCCCGCTCAACCAACCGGAGGCCCCGCCCATGGACAACAATACCCTGCGCCTGACCACTGCCCAGGCCATTGTCCGCTTTCTCGTCAACCAGTACGTCGCCCGCGATGGAGTTGAGCAGCGCTTCTTCGCCGGCTGCTTCGGCATCTTCGGGCACGGCAACGTCTCCGGCATGGGCCAGGCTCTACAACAAACCCCGGAGCTACGCTACTACCAGACGCGCAACGAGCAGGCTATGGTCCACACCGCCGCCGCCTTCGCCAAGCACAACAACCGCCTGCGCACGCTGGTCTGCACCAGTTCCATTGGCCCCGGCGCCACCAACATGATCACCGGCGCGGCTACGGCTACCGTCAACCGCCTGCCCGTGCTGCTCATCCCCGGCGACATCTTTGCGCGCCGCAACGTTGCGCCCGTGTTGCAGCAGCTCGAGTCCGAACACTCGCAGGACATTTCGGTCAACGACTGCTTCAAGCCCGTCAGCCGCTATTGGGACCGCATCTACCGCCCCGATCAGCTGATCCTCTCGCTGCCGGAGGTGATGCGCGTGCTCACCAGCCCGGCGGAAACCGGCGCCGTCACCCTCGCCCTGCCGCAGGACGTAGGAACCGAGGCCTATGCCTTCCCCGCCGAGCTATTCGCCAAGCGCGTGTGGAACATCCCGCGCGCCCGCCCGGACAGCGGCGCGTTACAGCGCGCCGCCGAATGGATCCGCCAGTCCACGCGCCCGCTGATCATCGCCGGCGGCGGCGT
>JBBSBO010000885.1:0-1542 GCA_038251215.1 Caldilineales bacterium | reverse complement strand
CGCGCAGCACCATTGGTAAGGTTCTCAAAATAGAACTCCGCGCGCCGTACTGGGAAAAGGCAGGCCGGAAGATTTGATATTCTTAACCTCTCCCACGGGGAGAGGTCGCGAGCGCTAGCGAGCGGGTGAGGGGCCGCCACAAGACTCTTCGTATGGCCCCACACCCGCCCATACTTGCTACGCTCGAATTGAACGACCGGGAAGATAGGTAACAGATCTATCCGGGATGATAGGTAACACATTCAGCCCGGAGGTGGCTGTCGTTGAGGGCGGGGACGCGTCCCCGCCCTGAACTTCGTAAATTTGCCGTTTCGGTCCAACGCCCCCAGTGTGATGGGGCCAAAGTGCAGCAGCCAACTGTCGTCGTCGAGTGGCTGCAGGGCGATCGGCTCGCCGGTTAGGGCCTCGCTGAGAAAGAACTGTTCGCCCCGCCATTTGATCTCGCCATTGTGGCGCACGCGGCGAACCTGCCAGGCGTCGGGGTAGTCCGGTTCGCGCAAGCGGCCAGTATAGGATCGTGGCGAAGCTGCGTAGTGCATTGCCGGCGGCGTCTGTCCGAGCGCTTCGTGCGGCCGCTCTTGGTTGAACAGCCGACAGAAGGCATCGAAGCGACGTTGCTGCTGACGCAAGTTGGCTGCCGGCGGTGCTGCCGTCTCGGCCTTTAAGGTGCGATGCATGCGCTCGTGCCGGCCGTTCTGTTGCGGCTTGCCCGGCGCGATGTGTTCGGGCGCCACACCTGCCTTGATCAGCCTGACCGACAGGCGCGACAGGCCACCCGGTGCGCTGCTGCCAAAGGGCGAGCCATTGTCGCTGCGGACCCGATTGGGCAGGCCGAACTCGCGGAATGCCGCATCCAGCCAGAACCAGACACTCTCACCTTCGATGCTGGGCAGCGCCTGCAAGCGCAGCACATAGCGGCTGGCCAGATCGCTCAAGCTCAACGGATCGCAGCGCCGGCCATCGCCGGTGCGGAACCAGCCCTTGAAGTCGATGCCCCACACGTCGTTGGCGCCACCGATCGGCGCCAGGCCGCAAGCCTGGCCGATTGTCCGGCAGCGTCGACGCCGATGCTTCACCAGTCCGGCTCGATCCAACAGCACGGCGATCGTGCTCTGCGCCGGCCATGTCGCCAACGGATGATGCGCCCGAAGCCAGGCTTGGATCTTCTTCGGTCCCCAGGTCGGGTGACGCTCGCGCACCATCAACACCTGGCGCGCTATCTCATCGGCCACGGCATGCGGATGACGATGCGCAATGTGGCTGCCATCCTTCAGCCCGTCCCAGCTCAACGACTGATAACGCTTGATCCACTTGTAGCCCGTCTTCCGGCTGATCCCATGCCGCCGGCATAGCTCAGCTAACGTCTCTTCTTCACCCCGCCATGCGCTGATGAAGCTAACTCGCTCGTCCATAACAGAACTCTCTTGCCAGGGCATGGGCCACCTCCAGCCGCATGCTCACCTGTCACCCATCCTCCCGGATAGTTCTGTCACCCATCTCCCCGGATCGAACACACGGTCGACCTCTCCCCGTGGGAGAGGT
>JBBSBO010000884.1:0-1544 GCA_038251215.1 Caldilineales bacterium | reverse complement strand
GGTCCCCCTCCCCGGTTCGGGGAGGATTGTGGGGCGCCATGCCCTCACCGCTTACGCACAAATTCAGCCCGCAGCACCAAACCCTTGATGCCGGGATATTTGCAGTCGATCTCCTGCGCGTCGCCGGTCAGGCGGATCGATTTGATCAGCGTGCCTTGCTTTAGCGTCTGGCCTGCGCCCTTGACGTCGAGATCCTTGATTAGCGTCACCGCATCGCCATCGGCGAGCAGATTGCCGACCGCATCGCGCACTTCGACTTGGTTTTCAGCCGCCTGCTGCGCCGCGAGTTCGGACGTGGGGAGCCACTCGCCGCTGGCCTCGTCATAGACGTAGTCTTCGTCGGTGCTCATCCTTTGCTCTTTCCGGGCAGCTCACCATCAAAGCTCTTGACCATGATTGCCTCGCCGGCGCTGCCATCTTCGCGGTATTTCGCGATTGCCATATACTCGGGCGAGGATGCCCAAGCCATTGCGGCCGCCTGGCTGGGAAATTCGATCAACACGGATCGGGTGAAGTCGAACGCGCCGCTGAGAACCAGAGGCTCCTCGTCCACGCTGAGCAATTTGCCGTCGAATTTCTCGAACACGCCGAAGAAGGCTTCGTCATATTTGTCGTAGGATTCGCGGTCGTGGATCTTGAACCGCGCGATGATGTAGATCGCCATTAGCCAGCAGCCCCGATCAATTCGCGCCCGATCAGCATCCGCCTGATCTCGTTCGTCCCCGCGCCGATGTCGAGCAGCTTAGCATCCCGCATATACCGCTCCACCGGCCAATCAGTGGTGTAGCCCGCGCCGCCCAGCGCCTGCACGCTTTCTGCGGCGACCTTGAAGGCGTTCTCGGACGCGAGCAAAATCACCCCCGCCGCATCAAAGCGCGTCGTCTGCCCGGCGTCACACGCCTTGGCGACTGCATAAGTGTAGGCGCGGGCTGATTGCAGCGCGACATACATGTCGGCGACCTTGGCCTGCATCAGCTGGAAGCTGCCGATGGGTTTGCCGAATTGGTGCCGATCGCGCAGGTACGGAATCACCGTATCGAGGCAGGCCTGCATGATGCCGAGCTGCAATCCGGCGAGCACCACACGCTCGTAATCCAGCCCGCTCATCAGCACGCCGACGCCGCCATTGAGTGGCCCCATGATGCGGTCTTCGGGGATGAAGCAATCGGTGAACACCAGTTCGGCGGTGGGCGAGCCTTTCATGCCAACCTTCGAAATCTTCTGGCCGATGGCGAACCCCTCGTCGCCCTTCTCTACCAGAAATGCCGTGATGCCGCGCGATCCGGCGTGGCCATCGGTCTTCGCATAGACCACCAGCGTATCGGCTTCTGGCGCGTTGGTGATCCAGAACTTGGTGCCGTTGAGGACATATCCGCCCTGCACGGCGTCCGCCTTCAACTTCATCGAGACCACATCCGACCCCGCGCCCGCTTCGGACATGGCGAGGCTGCCGACATGTTCGCCGCTGATCAGCCTGGGCAGATACTTGGCCTTCTGCTCGTCGTTCCCCCAGCGGCTGATCTGGTTGAGGCAGAGGTTGGAAT
>JBBSBO010000883.1:0-1546 GCA_038251215.1 Caldilineales bacterium | reverse complement strand
CGACTGGAGCCTGCTAGTGCGCACGCGCAGCAGCGTGGGCTTTGTCTACATGCTCCAGCGCCAGATCGGCGCGGCGGTCGAGGTATTTCACGAGCTGCTGGTGCGCGCGGCCGAGATCGGCGACCGGCGCTCGATGGCCAAGCTGGCGCGCGAGATCGGGCGCTGCCACCAGCTGATGGGCAATCTGCCTGGCGCCCTGCGCTGCTACGCGCTCCAGCTGGCGATCGGGCTGGAGCTTGGCGAGCGCCGCGACCTGAGCGTGGGCCTGGGCTTTGTGGCCAGCGCCTACGCGCAGCAGGGCGATCTTGAGCTGGCCGGGCAGGTTGGCGAGCTGGCGATCACGCTCTGCGACTCGATCCGGCTGGTCTACTGGAGCTGCGAGTTTCGGCAGGATCTGGCGCAGCTGCGCTTTGCCCAGGGGCGCATACGTGAGGCCGCCGCCCTGAACGACGAGGCCCTGCGCACGTCGCAGACGCTCGGCACGAACAAGGCCGTGCAGCTGGCGGCGCTGCTGCTGCGCGCACGCCTGCGCGTGCTGAGCGGCGAGCAGACGGCGGGCGCGGCTGCGGCGGAGCTGGCCGCCCTCGACGAGGAGTGGTTCGATGAGGAGCAGCGCGCCTTGATCGACGATGCGCTCTGGCAGCTCGACCCAGCGCGGACTGCCTCGCGCGCCGCAGCGGCCCGGCGCTACGCCGCTCTCGCCACGCTGCGGCCCACCGCGCAGAGCCTGGGCCGTAGCGCGGAGCTCGCAGGCTCGCAGCAGCAGGCGCCGCCGCCGCTGCCCGAGATCCCCGAGGTGATCACACGCCGCCGCTACGAGCTGGCCGATCTGATCGAGCAGGCCGAGGCGCTGGTGGGGGCCGTGGCATGAATGCAAAATGCAAAATGCAAAATGCAGAACTAGGGCAGGAACGCAGCGCGTAGCGCAAGTTGGTTTGGAGCTGTTAGGGAAGCGGATCTTTTTAATTGTCCCGTCGTTGGCACCCTGTCACCCTGAGCGCCAGCGAAGGGTCCCGGTCGAGATGCTTCGCTGCGCTCAGCATGACATGACGCTGGGATGCTTAAACGTTTCCGCTGCCCTGGAGCGCCATTCTGTCCCGCTTACATTCGTTGCAGCGAGCAGTATAGGTGTAGTAAATGACAATTTGCTGAACCACATCCAGATGGACTTAAACGACTTGCGAGAATCGCAGACGCACCCGTAGTTTCTCACGGTGAACAAGATGTTATCGTCGCTCTTTGTGCCTGAAAGGCTGCATTCACAATGGTGGCGTACACATAGATGCAGAGCCGCCAGAGGCAAGGCATCTTGGAGGATGGAGACAGATGCGCAAGATGAATGTCCTTTTCATGCAATCGCAGACCTACTTCGGCGCCGACTCGTTGATCCACAGCCTGCTGATGCGCCACCTGGATCGCCGGGCCTTCACGGTGCATGTTGCCGTGAACGAGGGCACGCGCGAGCATGCGCCGGCCTCGTTGCAGGCGCTACGCAGCATCCCCGAGCTGCATATTCGGCCCACTAACTTTGGCACGTCGCTGAACT
>JBBSBO010000882.1:0-1549 GCA_038251215.1 Caldilineales bacterium | reverse complement strand
CAGGTAGCCCCGGCGTAGCGCTGCAGATCAGGCAGCCGGGCCAGGAAATGAGCATGGACCGGGTCCGGCTCCAGGTGCTGATGGAACAACTGAGTCATGGGACGCTCCTTGTGTAAGGACCGTCCATCCCCGGTAGCGGGTTTGGGACGGTCGTGACAAAAACACGACCGCCCCGGCAACACGCGCGGGGCGGAACATCGGCAGTGGCTGCTCAAAAACGAGCTATCTGGCGGCTAAAGCATCAGGCATCCAGGGCCGCGGCAACGCTGGCCCATCCATGCCGGTCAGGGCAGACTCCTTGGCCCTGAGGCCGGTGTAATGAACAACCCAGTCAACCGCGGCACAGTGCCGGGACTGACCGAGTGCTAAGGGCTTCACGTAATAGTGACGCGTTTGGGCGGGAAATTAAGCGGGTGGTGAGGCGAGACGGGGGGGGCAAAGGGAGTTTCGACGTGCCCCGCGCGTCATCGCAGCGGCACGCTCTTGTACTACCGCCGCATCGTGGAGACGCTCTCGGTCAACGCGCCACCGAGGTACGCGAGCAGATGATCGTTCTTTCCCGCGAGCTGGTGGACGCCCGCGAAGTGGGCGAGGCGTGCTCGCTGTTCGACCCGGTCTGGGAAACGCTCAGCGCCCGCGAGCAGGCCCGCATCCTGCACCTATTGATCGATCGCCTGGACTACGACGGCCCGAACGGCAAGGTAGCGATCACGTTCCACCCGACTGGGATCAAGACCTTGGCCGACGAACTCAACCAACAGGAGGTGCCCGCATGAACGGTCTGACCATCGAACGGGAGGTGCATTTAGCGATGGGGAAACGCACCCGCAAGGTCATTGAACCAGGCCCGTCGCCGGAGCCGGACACCACGCCAATGGGTTCAATCCCGCGCGTCGCGCGGTTAATGGCCTTGGCAATCCGCTTCGACCGGCTGATCAAGGCAGGTGAGATCACCGACCAGGCCGACCTGGCGCGTCTCGGCCATGTAACCCGTGCCCGCGTGACGCAGATCATGAACCTGCTGCAGCTCGCGCCAGATATCCAGGAAGTGATCCTGTTCCTGCCGCGCACCGTCAAGGGCCGCGACCCGATCCGCGAAATCATGGTTCGGCCGATTGCTGCCCAGGCCGACTGGCGGAATCAGCGGAGGCGGTGGAAGTGCCTGACGTTTGATCAGGGGGGGTGGAGCCGACCGCCGCTCCCACTCACGGCAGAACTGTAGGTTGAACTTCAGGATCTTCTGGAAGTACGCAGCCGGGTCTTCCTGCTTCAGGCGAAGCAGTTTCTCCATGTGCTCACAGGCGTTGAGCATGAGTTCCTTCATCTCCGCGTCCGTGATGCGCCTCAGATTCGGATTCTCCAGAAGCTCCGATGACTCGCCGGCGTGCAGACGTTCCAGGGGTCCATTGCGGAAGGCATAGGCGACAATGGCGTTGGCCTCGTCGCGCAGCGTGAACCCGCCGGGGAAGAGCTGCTCGACTGCCTTGCGGAACGCCTCATATCCATCAGTCATCGCGGCACCTCTTACTTTTCGCGTGATTGTCGCAAT
>JBBSBO010000881.1:0-1550 GCA_038251215.1 Caldilineales bacterium | reverse complement strand
GCTGCGCCCGCTGCGCCCGCCGCGGCGACAAGCGCCGAAGGCGAACCGCCGCCCCTGGACGAAGCCGCCATCCACAAGCTGCGCGCCCGCTGGCAAGAATTCCTCAAGGTGATCCAAGAGCGCTGCGGTCACGAGGCGCCGGCGGCGCTGCGCACCGTGCGCGATATCGCCATCGGCGAGCAGGGCGTGGCGTTTGCCTTCGGCAACAACGGCTTCTCGCGCGACATGATCGCCAAGCCGGAGACGCTCAAGATCGTGGCGAGCACGCTCTCCGAGTTCCTGGGGCGCAAGGTGCTGCTCGAGTGCCAGACGGGCGACAAGGCGATCTTGACGCAGGCGCAGGGCGCAGGCGTCAGCGGCGGACAGGGCGACGGCCCGGATGCGCTGGTGGAGTACGCGGTCAACGAACTGGGCGCGCAATTAGTGGAGACGTCAGAATGAGTTATCTTGCAGGAAGCCGGCAGCTTCCTGGCAGATAAGCACGCGAAGTCATAGCAGAAGCGATAGGAGCAGGAAATGGCAAAAGGCAAAAAAGGCTACCAGCCGCGCCCGCCCCAGGGCATGGGCGGCATGGGCGGCGCCAATATGGGCAACCTGATGGGCCAGGTGCAGAAGCTACAAGCAGAAATGGCGAAGGCCCAGGCCGAGCTGGAAGAAGAGGAACTCACCGTCACGGCAGGCGGCGGCATGGTCACCCTGGTGATCACGGGCAAGAAGGAGCTGCGCTCGCTCACGCTCAAGCCCGAGGTGGTGGACCCCGACGACGTGGAGATGCTGCAAGACCTGCTGCTGGCCGCGTTCAACGACGCCATTCGCCAGGTGGAGGCGCGCCAGGAAGAGCGCATGAGCGGCCTAACCGGCGGCCTCGGCCTGCCGCCCGGCCTGGGGCTGTAGGCAGTTTAATTCTGCGGAAACTGAGAACGTATGCAACCTCTTGCCGAGCCTGTCAGCAGGCTGATTGACGCTTTCGCGCAGTTGCCGGGCATCGGCCCGAAAACCGCCAGCCGGCTGACCTATTTCCTCCTGCGCAGCGACGAGACGATCGCCACCAACTTAGCGACGGCGCTGCAGGAGCTAAAGGCCAACACGCTCTTTTGCAGCGTGTGCCACAATATCGCCGACCGCGACCCGTGCCCCGTCTGCGCCGACGTGCAGCGTAACCACGCCCTGATCTGCGTGGTGGAAGAGCCGCTGGACGTGCAGGCCATCGAGCGCACGGGCGAATACGCGGGCGTGTATCACGTGCTGCATGGGGCCATCTCACCCGTGGAGGGCATCGGCCCCGACGAGCTGAAGATCGCCGAGTTGCTTACGCGCATCCAAGCCGGCGATTCCGGCGCGCCCGCCGCAGGCGCGGCCCAGAGCGCCGAATGGGCCGCGCTCCACCCGCCCATCGAGGAGATCTTGCTGGCAACCAACCCCAACCTCGAAGGGGAAGCGACCGCCATGTACATCTCGCGCCTGATCAAGCCGCTGGGCATGCGCGTCACGCGCCTGGCGCGTGGCCTGCCCATGGGCGGCGACCTGGAATACGCCGACGAAGTGACGCT
>JBBSBO010000880.1:0-1556 GCA_038251215.1 Caldilineales bacterium | reverse complement strand
CTGACGCCCTGCTCGCCGACAAGGCTTACGACGCCAATGCCCTGATCGACACCCTGGAAGAACGCGGTATCGTGCCCGTCATTCCGTCCAAGGCCAACCGCACCGTCCAACGCCGCACAGACTCGGAACGTGTCAACGGCAATGAGACGGCCGGTCTTCGAGATTAGGCTTGGTCTGCGAGCTTGCGGGTTGGCGGGTTGATCCAGACGGCTGTTGGCTTTTGGGGTGGCCGTGGTGCGTTGTTGACGAAGCGGTTTGGGTTGGCGTTGAAGGCCTGTTCGAGGGTTTTGTGGCGTGCGGCGTGGATTTCGGCGGCTTGGCCGTAGTGGACCTGATTGGGCGTCATCAGGCCGATGCCGAGATGGTGATGCTGCTGGTTGTACCAGTCGAAGAAGGCTCGGCAGAAGGCTTTGGCGTCCTGGATGCAGCCGAACCGGCTGGGGACTGGGGCTGATATTTCAGCGTCTTGAAGCAGCTTTCCGAGAAGGGGTTGTCGTCGGAGGTGTAGGGCCGGCTATGGGATCTGGTGACGCCCAGGTCGGCGAGCAGCAGGGCGGTGGCCTTGGCCTTCATGGACGGGCCGCGGTCGGCATGCAGGGTGAGCTGGCCGGGCGTGACATCGTGCTTGGCGACGGCGTCCTCGAACAGGGGCTTGAAGAGAGCCGCGCTCTCGGTGTCGGCGACGCACCAGCCGACCACCCTTCGGCTGAAGATGTCGATGATGACGTAGAGGTAGAAGTAGGTCCACTTGGCCGGCCCCATCAGCTTGCTGATATCCCAGGACCACACCTGATTGGGTTCCTCGGCGAGGAGCTCGGGTTTCACATAGAGGGGGTGGCGCAGCTGCTGGCGCCGTTCCCTGACCTCGTCATTCTCATGCAGGATCCGGTACATGGTGCGGATCGAGCAGCGATAGACGCCTTCGTCGAGCAGGGTGGCGTAGACTTCGGCCGGAGCCTGATCGACGAACCTCTCCTCGCGCAGCAGGTCGAGGACACCCTGACGTTCATCCCCCGCCAAGGCGCGCGCAGGCCTGGGCCTGGGACGGGCAGGCACCGGTGGGCGTGTCGCCGTCACCTGGCGGCGATGGAAGGTGGCGCGCGACAACCCGACTGCGGTGCAGGCGGCGGCGATCACCCCGGGCCCGGGCGCCAGTGACGCCACGGCGTCCATCAGCACGCCTCGCCGCTGTCGATCGGCAGGCCCAGAAGCAAAGCCACTTTTTTTTGGATATCGATCACCGCCTCGGCGCGCCGCAACTGCAGCGTGAGGCGTTTGTTGTCGCGCAGCAGTTGGCCGTGCCCGGCGGCCAGGGGATTGGCCGGCGCCTGCTTGGGGCCGCGCTTGACGGCTTTCAGGGCCTCATAGGCGCCGGCATCGCGTTGGCGGCGCCAGTCGGTCAGGGCCGACGAGTACAGCCCCTCCCGTCGAAGGATGGCGCCCGAGCCGCCAGGGGCAGCGCGGTCGATCTCGGTCAAAATCCGAAGCTTGTCGGCCGCCGTGAACGTCCGCCGCCGGCGTGGCCGGTCGACAAGTTCGGGCGACGCCGCCGGTGG
>JBBSBO010000879.1:0-1557 GCA_038251215.1 Caldilineales bacterium | reverse complement strand
TTGGACTTGCGGATCGGCTCCAGCCCCGTATAGGCGATCTCGTAGCGGCCCAGCGTCACCGACTCGCCGTTCGCCAGCGTGACGTTGGTGTTCTGCTGGAAGAACTCGTTGCCGATCACAGCCACCGAGATGAACACGATGCCCAGGTGGACCAGGTAGCCGCCATAGCGCCGCCCGTTGCGCCGCCACAGGTTGCCCATCGCCGTGAGCACATTCTCTTGGTTGGTGATGCGCCGCACCTGCACGCCGCGCACATATTCCTGCACGATGGTGGCGGCGGCAAAGGCGCCCGCACCCAGCCCGATGGCCGGGTAGCCCGCATCGAAGATCAGCCACACCGCCACGCCGGCGACGATGCCGGTGAGGACAGGCCACAGGAACTGCTTGCGGAAGGCCTCGCGGCTGGTACGCCGCCAGCCCAACAGCGGCCCCGCGCCCATGAGCAGGAGCAGCGCCAAGAAGAGCGGGCCGTTGACTTTGTTGAAGAAGGGCGCGGCCACGCTGATGCGGTCGCCCGTCAGGACCTCGCTGAACATGGGGAAGAAGGTGCCCCACAGCGTAGCAAAGGCGATGCCGGCGAAGAGCCAGTTGTTCGCCATGAAGGCGGCCTCGCGGCTGGTGTACGACTCGATGGACTGCTCATCGCGCAGCAGCGGCAGCCGCTTGAAGAGCAGCCACAGGAAGCCGAAGACGATGATGATCAAGAAGACCAGGAAGAACGGCCCTACGTCGCTGCGTGCAAAGCTGTGTACGCTCTCCAGCACGCCGCTGCGCGTGGTGAAGGTGCCCAGGATCACCAGGAAATAGGTCATCCAGATCAGCGTCACATTCCACACCTTGAGGATGCCGCGCTGCTCTTGCACGATGATGCTGTGCAGGAAGGCCGTCGCCGTGAGCCACGGCAGGAAGCTGGCGTTCTCCACCGGGTCCCACGCCCAGTAGCCGCCCCAGCCCAGCTCCATATAGGCCCACTGGCTGCCCATCAGGATGCCGGCGGAGAGGAACATCCACGGGATCAACGTCCAGCGGCGCACGGTGCGCACCCACTCGTTTTCCAGCCGCTTGCTCATCAACGCGCCCACGGCAAAGGCGAAGGGTACGGCTAACCCGACATAGCCCAGATAGAGCATGACGGGGTGGATCACCATCCAGTAGTTCTGCAAAAGCGGGTTCAGCCCTTGCCCGTCCTGCGGCACGAAGGAGGCCAGCTTGAAGGGGTTGGCGGCAAAGACCAGCAGCGTCAGAAAGAAGAGCGAGGTGCTGAGCAGTGTGGCGTTGACATACGGCATCAGCGCCCACAGCCGCCGGCGGTTGGCGAGCGCCACCGCCACGCTATAGCCGGAGAGGATCAGCAGCCAGAAGAGCAAACTGCCCGCCTGCCCGCCCCACAGCGCCGAAAACTTATAGAAGAGGGGCAGCGCCCGCTCGGAGTGATTCCACACATAGGAGACCTCGAAGCGGTCGGCCAAGAGCGCATACCACAGGTTGTCGGCGGCGGTCGCCACCAGGGCCGCCACGGCATACACGGCATGGAAGCTATTCTCTGTCAGCTTGGCG
>JBBSBO010000878.1:0-1559 GCA_038251215.1 Caldilineales bacterium | reverse complement strand
TCCGCTGATCTGTCGATTTTCCCTGACGGCGGCAGGCCGGCCAAAAAACTGACTGCAAAACTTACTGCCCAGACTGGTTGTCGCCGCAGGTTAGCCCGGCCTCGCAACCGGGAACCCCCTCCTCGTCACCCGTCCCACGCGTAGCACGCGGCTGCGCGGCGACGGGCCATGCGCTTTCTCGCCCGTGATGATGCGTGCTTCGCTAGGCGTCTCCTTTGCCATGCCCCAGACAGGGCGAATTTTCACATACCCCCTGGCGGGCAACTCTACAATGGGCGCAGTATAGCCGATCACGCGGCACATTTCAATCCCGAGTTTTCGAGGCGAAAAACTACAAACCGCACTTTGCGGTTTGTAGTTTTTTTCTCGCCCTTGGTAAGATGAGCGCATGAGCCTGATTCTGCGCCTGTTGGCGGTGATTGTCGCCGTCCTCCTTCTCGCCCAGCCTGTGGCTGCCGCCGGTGGCGTGCGCGTGCATCGCCTGGACCTGGGCGCGAGCAACGCTTACCTGTTGGAGAACGCCGCGGGCCTCTATCTGGTCGACGCGGGTACGCCCGGCGCGGAGCAAGCCGTGCTGGCGGCGATGCAGGAGCTGGGGCGCGAGGATCTGCGCCTGATCTTCCTCACCCACGCTCACTTCGACCACTACGGCGCGGCGGCGGCCCTGCGCACCGCCACGGGCGCGCCCATTGCCATCCAGCGCGCCGACGCCGAGGCGCTGGCGGCGGGCGATACCCGCCTGGGCATGATCCGCGACTGGGCGTGGACGGCGGATACCGTTGTGCCGCTGCTGGAAGCGCTGGTCCACACCGAGCCGGTGGAAGCCGACCTGCTTCTTGACGATGGCGACTCGCTGGCGGACTATGGGCTGGACGCCACGGTGTTGCACACGCCGGGGCACACGCCCGGCTCCAGCAGCCTGATCGTCGAGGGCGAGCTGGCCTTCGTGGGCGATCTTCTCTCTGCCACGGGCAAGCCGCACGCGCAAAGCATGTACGCCTCCGACTGGTCGCAGCTGGCGCTGAGCCTGGCGCGCCTGCAAGCGCTGGGCGTCGATTGGGCCTACAGCGGTCACGGCGACGACCCGGTTTCCGCCGATACGCTCAGCGCCCTGCGCGTGCCCTTTGCACCCGGAGCTGCGCCGTAGTCGCTTTTTCCCGCCCGCCCACGTATACCCCTAGCTCGACCCACCAATCGATCGCACCGATCGCACCGGTCGCGCCGGTGAGGCGCTTGCCGCGTTTCCTTTGCCCGGATTTTCCGTCACAAGGGAACGGGTGGTTTAATAGGCGCTCGTCTTGGGGCTGTCGCGTCAAGGAGCGCAGGGGTTAAGTTTGGCACGAACACGCAAGGAACACGCATGGCGCAAACCGTAAGAGACGCCCAATCCCGTCCCGGCTGGGTGGATCGCCCGCTTTCATTCCTCAAGCGCCGCCTGGGGCTGATCGAGCCGGCTGCCGTCGCGGGCATGGGCGCCATCTCCACCGAGGAAGGGGTGGCTTTTCGCGTGTGGGCGCCGCACGCAACAGCCGGCGATGTCCTCCTGTTCATGGGCGAGG
>JBBSBO010000877.1:0-1563 GCA_038251215.1 Caldilineales bacterium | reverse complement strand
TTGTAACAAACAATCGAACCGGCCCCGCGCCGGCTTCTTGACGTGCCGCTTGGCGGCGCGAACGGGCGAAAGATCGCTCTAGGGCAGTGCAATATCGCGCGCGATCAGGTCGTCGAGTTCTTCGCGGCGCTGGATGAGGTGCGCCTCGCCGCGGTGCAGCCACACGACGGCGGGCCGTAGCGCGCCGTTGTAGTTGCTGCCCATGCTCAGATGATAGGCCCCGGAGGCGGGGATCGCGATCAACTCGCCCGGCGTCAGGTTGGGCAGGGGCAGCTCCTCGATCAGGATATCGCCGCTTTCGCAGTAGGGGCCGGCGAGCGAGGCGCGGTCCACAGGCGGGCGCGCCGGCAGGCGCACGGGCAAGGCAGAGTAGCGCGCGCCATAGAGGGCGGGGCGTGGATTGTCCGCCAGGCCGCCGTCGATCAGCAGCCAGCGGCGCTGCGGCGTACGTTTGACCGCGCCCACGGCATAGACAGCCACGCCCGCCCGCGCCACTAGGCTGCGCCCCGGTTCCAGTTGCAGGCGCGGTAAGGGCAGTCCACGCTGCCGGCAGCCCTCCGTCAGGTACGCGGCGATGAACGCCACATACTCGTCGATGGACGGCTGCGGCAGGTCGTCTTCGTGATAGGCGACGCCCCAGCCGCCGCCGGGGCAGAGCGCAGCGGGCAGCCAGCCGGTTTCGCTCTGCACCTCTTCCGCCAAATCCAGCACGCGTTCCAGCGCCGGGCCGATCGGCGCGGGGTCGTGGAAGTGCGAACCCTGGTGGAAGTGCAGCCCGGTCAGGGGCAGGCCGCGCAGCAGGCACAGACGCACGGCCTGCGTGATCTCACCGGCGTCCATGCCGAACTTGCTGTCCTCCTGCCCGGTCTGGCGGTAGGCGTGGGTGTCGACGGCGACGCCGGGCCGCACGCGCAGCCACAGGTCGGGCCGCGCGTCCGGCGGCGCGGCGTCGAGCAGGTCGGCCAGCCGGGTTATCTCGGTCAGGTTGTCCACAACGATGACGCCGGCCTGGCGCACGGCCGCGGCGAGGTCGGCGGCGCTTTTGTTGACGCCATGCACCAAGATGCGCGCCCGCTCCACCTGCGCGGCGGCGGCGATGTGCAGTTCGCCGCGGCCCGTGCAGTCGAGCCATAGGTTCTGGCGCTGCGCCCACTGCGCCGCGGCTACGCAGAGAAAGGCCTTGCCCGCCAGTGTGATGCCGGATTCGCCCGCATAGTGCGCCGCCAGGCTGCGGCGGTAAGCGGCGACGGCATCGTCCATCGTAGCCTGGTCATAGATGTAGAGCGGCGTGCCGAACTGCTCGGCTAGCGCGCGCAGCGAGAGGCCGCCGATTGCCAATTCCGCGCCGGCGGGGCCGGCGATGACCGAGGCAGTGACGGGGAAAAGGGGCAGGCGAGCATCGAGCGACATGGCAGCTTCCTGTGGCTGGGTCAACCGGTTGGGGTCGGCTAGAGGATGACGAGGACGATGCCGATCAGCGTGATCAGCGCGCCGACCAGGCTGTTGAGGCTGGGGATCTCGTGCAGCAGCAGCGCGCCCAGGATGATGCCGCCGGTCACTTCT
>JBBSBO010000876.1:0-1568 GCA_038251215.1 Caldilineales bacterium | reverse complement strand
TGACCAGACGAAGGCCCATAGCTTGGTGCCTGTCACAGGCACGCCCTGGGCGGCGGCTGCCTCCTTGTTGCCGCCCACGGCAAAGATGTGATTACCAAAGCGCGTGCGCACAAGCACGAACTGGAAGATGAATATCAGCGCCAGCCACCACACGATGGACGAGCGGAAGTTGGCGCCTGGAAACATTTCCGCCAGTGCGCCCAGCCGCCCGTTGAGCCAGGCGAAGGCGGCGGGGCTCTCGGTAATCTGCAAGACCTGCCCGCCCGAATAGGCCCATACAATCCCTGTAAAGATGAAGGCCGTGCCCAGAGTCACGATGAACGAGGGCATCTGCGCCTTCACCACAATCAGCCCGTTGATCAGCCCCATGATCGCGCAGATGGCCAGCGCCAGCGGGATGGCAATCCATGGCCCGCCGCCGTTGATCATGTAGAAGCCGAAAACAAAGCCGCTCATGGCCATGACGGGGCCCACGGACAGATCGAACTCGCCCGCGATCATCAACTGCGTTACGCCGATGGCGATAATGCCCGTGAGCGTCGCGGCGTTGACGATGCCTGCAATCGAGCGCAGCGTGAAGAAGTTGGGCACGAAGAGTGCGAAGAGTACGAAGATGGCAAGCAAAGTGATGCCCGGCCCAAAGGCGGGGGAACGCAAAATCACCGCGCGCGGGCGGCTGCGGGTGGGGGCTGGAGATGACTGCGTTGCGGCTGTCAAGGCGTGCGATTCACGCTGAACTCCGCCCGGTATGCACGACGCTGTGCACACCGGGCGGAGCGGGGTCCAGTGCGGCACTGCCCTGGGAAGCGGTTAGCGGTAGGTGCCCGAGAGCGACGAAACGAGGTCGACGGTCTTGGCGTCCACAAAGCCGGGGCCGGTGGCCGTGACGGGCAGCGCCGGCGTAATGCCCTGGCGCAGCTTGAGCACGAGCGCCTGCACGGCGCCGTAGCCCTGCAGGTAGGGCTGCTGGTCAATCGCAAACATGGTGCGGCCATCCTTGATCGCGGCGACAATCTCCGCGCCCAGGTCAAAGGTGCCGTGCTTGATCGCACCCGGCGCCGTGCCCGACTCCTCGAGGAAACCGTAGAAGGGAATGGCGCCGTTAGGGCCGAGCGTCATGGCGATGTCGGTGGTGGGGTTGGCGGCGAAGTAGTCGCTGATGGTCGTCTGCGAAGAGGCGGGGTCATCGCTGATGCCCAGCACCTCGGCGGGGATGCCCGCTTCCTTCATCGCCTGCATGAAGCCGGCGCAGCGCTTGTCCTGATTCGTTCCGCCCACCTGGTGGTTGATGCAGACGCCACCCGTGCCGCCGTCGGCGGCCAGCCGTTGGCCGCCCTGGTAGCCGCCCTGGAACTCGTCCTGTCCCAGGTAGGTCATGTAGCCGATGTTATCCACGTCCGGGCCGGAGCCGGCGTTGTAGGCAACAACGGGAATGCCCGCATCCAGCGCGCGCTGGATAGGATCGCGGAAGAGGTCAGCGTCGGTGACTGTGACGGCGAGCGCATCCGGCTTGCCCGCGACCGCCTGATCAATCAACTGGGCCACCTTTTCCAGATCAAACTTGTCGG
>JBBSBO010000875.1:0-1569 GCA_038251215.1 Caldilineales bacterium | reverse complement strand
TAGGCGATGGCCGTCTTGTGCACGGGCCGCAGCGAAGGCTCGAAGCCCAGCAGCCAGCTGAAGAGCCAGGCCAAGAAGTGGGCGTTGACCATGATCGCCATGATCGCCCCGACCACGGTCTTCGTGCCGCCGAAGTGGAAGAGCACCGGCAATTGCAGCGGCGTATAGTCGAAGAGGTCGGGCGCGGCCGGGGCCAGCCAGCGCTGCAAGGGCGCGGCCCACAGCAGCAACAGCCCCAGGCCGATCACGCTGTAGACCACGCGCTCCACATGCGTGGCGTCGGCCCCGCGTGCGGTGAAGATGCGGCCCAGCAGCAGCATCACGCCGAAGAGCAGCAAGGTCGCTGCCAACAGCGCCAGGCTCAACCAGCCGCCCGGCATATAGCGCACGAGCAGCGCCACGCCGCCTGCAATCAGTAGCACGGGGAAAACCCAGCTCCAGATGCCTTGCAGCCGGTTGCGCCGCCTCCCCTGGTCGCGGTCCGGCACGTCGCGAATGGCGCTGACGATGTTCATGCGGCTCACGCGCCACGAGGAGACGGTGATCACGACGAAGGTGAGGATCACGCCCAGGCAGTAGGAAATGATGATCGACTGCCAACTGATGTGAAAGGTGATGCCGAAGATGCCGCTCGCCTGCGCGTTCACCTGGCCCGTGAGGTTGTTGAAGAGCTGCCCGATGAAGCTGGTCATGGCAAAGGTGACGGCGATGCCCGCCAACACGCCCACCGCCGCGGCCACCAGCGAGTAGACCATGCCCTCAGTGACGAACATCTGCACCACCTGCCGCCGCTGCGTGCCGATGGCGCGCGCCATGCCGATCTCACTGCGCCGCTCCGCCGCCAGCATCACGAAGATGAGGAAGATGAGCAGGATCGCAGCCAGCACCGACAGCGCGCCGAAGAGCGAGAAGATCGACGAAAAGACCGTGCCGCCCACCGACACGATCGTCAGCAGCGATTCTTTGCTCAACGGCGCGAGCACGGTGAAGCGGTCCAGATCGTTGAGCGCGGTTTTCAGTTCGGCGTGAGCGTCGGCGGGCATGCCCAGGTCGAGCAGCCAGGTGCGGATGTCGCTGTTGGTCAGCGCGGCGCGCAGGGCTTGGTTATCCTGCGCGCCGGCCGCCGCCGCCAGCAGCGCGTCCACTTCCTCTTGTGTGGCGGCGCGCACGCCCAGGCTTTGGCCGATGGCCTCGACGAAGGCCTGCACCAGGGCCGGGGCTTGCTCGTCCGCCTGCATCGTCGTTTCCGTCATAAGCGCCGGCGCGCCGGCCTGCACCAGCGGCGCCACGTCCGCCCGCGCCAAGAGGGCGGCGATGCGGTCGCTTGCGTCCGGGTCCAGCGCCAATTCGTTCAGCCGCTCCGTCACCTCGGCGGTGTATTGCAGCCCGTCCATGGCATCGCCGACGTTGGAAACGAGCACGACGTTGACGCTGTCCTGCATGAACAGCAAGTTCTGCGCCTCCGACAGGGGCATCATCACCACGGGCAGCACCGCGCTGAGCGGGCCGGCCTGGTCGACGACGGCGCGCACGCGGAAGCGCACGGGCAGCGGCCCTACAAAAACCTCC
>JBBSBO010000874.1:0-1571 GCA_038251215.1 Caldilineales bacterium | reverse complement strand
GTCTGCAGGCGGTGCAGATGATCCGACACCAACCGAAAGAGCGGCGACGCCTGAGGACGCCGGGGTTTGTAGACGCCACGCGCCGGGACCGGGGAGCGCCGCGCATACGCTCCACTCGCGCACGGACCGTCACCGTTCCGTTGCGCCACGGGCCGTTGCGACGCAACGTCCGTCGCGGGCCTACCGATGCTTGCTGCAGACGGGCGGTGTGGTAGCTCGCTGCGCTCGCATTTTGTTGGAGCGCCCGCTGCAGAAGCCCGCGTTATGTGGACGCGGGCTACGTCGGGAAGAAGCACCGTGGACTGATCGCAACGCGTTGCCCACTAGACTCGTTCCTCTGCTCCGTCTACTCATCCAGTGATACCGCTGATGCGCAAGCCCTCCACAGTGTCGCCTGGGGCGTCGCGACACCGGCAGATGGCGCGAGCCAGACGACGGCCCGCGCTGAGGTGCAGGCCGCAGTCGGGCGCTTCCTGTCCGCCGCGGGTGCGGGCGACGTGGACGCCTTGGCAACTATGTTTGCGCCCGTGCGCGCGCTGTATCGTGAGCCCGTCTCCCAGTTCACCATCCTTGTGGACGACGGGCAACTGGCGTTTGTGCGCGCCGTCGCGACGCTGCAGCGCGCAGGCCGCGTGCAGTCGCAGAACATTGACTACTTCACCTTGCTGCGGGACAGCAGTGGCGCGTGGAAGTTCGTGAACGGTTCGTAGACCACGCAGCCGCCGCGCGCCGCGGATCCCCCGCAGCGGTAGCGACCGGCGTCTAGTGCGCGCGTTTGGTTGCCTCGCGAAGAGGAACGGTGTCTACGGGACAGTTTGTTGAGGTCTGCGCATAAGCCTTCCCGTCTACGCGCGTCGGTTCTCGTTTGACGCGGAGTGTCAGATGATCGAAGGAATTCCGGCCTGGCTCTTGAGGCTCTACGGAGGCTCCGCCCTCGGTGAGCTCTACCCCTTTCTAATGCAACGAGCGCGCTGGAAGTGTGCCGCAACAATCACCTGCCTGAACCAGCACGCTTCAGCATGCTTCCCGGCTGATATCGACTAGCGTGGATCGCCAAAGTCTCAGAGTGGATCGCTATCATTCTGTTTTTTTCAGAGTGCCGGCATGGTTCCCGTAGCGATCGGCTACGGTGAGGGCGCCGACTTTCGCGCGCCGCTGGGGCGTGCGGTGATCGGTGGCGTGATTGCGGCGACGGTGCTGACGTTGGTGGTCAGTCCGACGGTGTACGAGATTCTCGAGGAGTGGCGCGAGGCTTTTCTGTCGCGCTTCCGGCGGCGCGTGGGGGTGCGGGAGCACTCGTCTGCGGCGGTTGCTTCGGTGGCCAGTGGCACGGACCAGCGCCGTTGAGCCGGTCCGGTCACGCGTGGCGTTTCTGGGCGCTGCTGGATGACAACAGGTCGATGCGGTGACGCGCCGCGGGAATCGAAGAATACGGCTGACGCTCCGCCCACCAACATCTGTAACGACTCACGGATTGAACGCCCGTCCGAGACGTGCGGCCTGCGCGCCAAGCGCTTTGTCGCGGGTCCATAGTCGGAGCCCGTCGATGGCCGCGGATGAAAGCAGGTGGG
>JBBSBO010000873.1:0-1574 GCA_038251215.1 Caldilineales bacterium | reverse complement strand
GTGAGCTACGCTGACGAGGAGTTGGTCGCCGTGCCGCTGGGCCAGTTGACCGAGGTCGTGCTGTTCGGCAACATCGGGCTGACCACCCCCGCGATTGACGCCTGCCTCGCGGGCGAGATCGAGGTGATCTTCCTGACGGCGGACGGCGACTATCGCGGGCGGCTGGCGGGGATGCCCACGCCCCACGTGCCGTTGCGCCGGGCGCAATATGCGCGGGCCGATGATCCCGCCTTCGTGCTGGCGATGGCGCAGGGCTTTGTGCAGGCCAAGCTGGCGCACGAGCGGGCGCTGCTGCTGCGCCACAACCGCGACCGACAAGACCCGCAGATCGCCGCCGCCGCCGAGCAGATCGGGGCGGGCATCGCCTCGGCGGGGCGCAAGACGACGCTGCCCGCGCTGCGCGGTGCGGAGGGCGCGGCGACGGCGGCCTATTTCGGCGGGTTGCGCCGGCTGCTGGGCGCGGCGTGGCGCTTCGAGCGGCGCGCCCGCCGCCCGCCGCCCGACCCGATCAACGCGATGCTCTCGCTGGCCTACACCCTGCTGGGCGAGGCCGCCGCAGGTGCGGTGCAGGCCGTCGGGCTCGACCCCTATCTGGGCTTCCTGCACGACGTGGCCTATGGCCGCCCGGCGCTGGGGCTGGATCTGCTGGAGGAGTTCCGCCCGGTGGCCGATGGCGTCGTGCTGTGGTGTTGCAACAGCGGGCAGGTGACGCCGGATGATTTCAGCCCCGGCCCCGCCGCGCGCCCGGTGGTGCTATCGGATGCGGGCCGGCGGCGCTTCCTGACGGCCTACGAGACGCGCATGGAACAAGCCTTCACCCATCCCCTGCGCGGGCTGCGCTACCCATTGCGCGGCTGCCTGGTCGAGCAGGCGCGCCAGATCGCCGACCGCATCCGCGCCGGGGACGCGGGCTACACGGGGATGGGGTTCCGCTGATGGCCGCCCGCGCATTCTACGTGATGACCTACGACATCACCGATGACAAGCGCCGCACGCGGGTGGCGAAGCTGCTCGAGCAGTTGGGCGAGCGCGTGCAGGATAGCGTCTTCGAGCTGTATATGACGCCCGCGGAGCTGGATAAGACCGTCAAGCGCGCCGTGAAGCTGATCGACGCGGCGGAAGACAGCGTGCGCGTCTACTACCTGTGCGACGGCTGCCGGGCGAAAGTGCGCACGGCCGGCGTGGGCAAAGTGACGCCGCCGCCGGGGGTCGTCATCGTTTAGGGCGATTTGGCGGCGCATCGAGAGTGTGCTATGATAGCCGCCGTAAGCCTCAAAAATGGGGTTTGCGTACCCCCTGTGGGATTAATGCCGGACAAGCACTGCACGAGGAGGGGGGTTCGCAAAAAGCGCACTGGTGGGATGAAACACGCGGTTTTGGGGTCAAAAACAGGTCTAAATGGGATGAAAACATCAAGAATGGCGCGCTTTTCCCCCTCCAGTGGGATGCCATTTTTGGGAGTCCAAATCATTGAATGCCCGTAAGGGTATTGAAACCAACGTTACCATCACCTGTGGCGCAACGACGGTAGGTCCAAATCATTGAATGCCCGTAAGGGTATTGAAACGAGAGCT
>JBBSBO010000872.1:0-1582 GCA_038251215.1 Caldilineales bacterium | reverse complement strand
GGGGCGGCAGCTTGCCGGGCGAGACGCTGCCCACGTTTGTGCTGGCGCTGCCCGCGGCAGGGGTGGATGCCGTCGCCGCGGCGCTGCGCGACGCGCCGTTGCCGGTCGTGTGTCGCATCCAAAGTGAGCATTTGATCTTTGACCCGCGCACGGTGCTGCCCGAGCAGGACGAAAGCCTGCTCGCCGCGCTGATGCATAGTCTCGGCGCGGGCGTCCAGGCTGTCGCGACGCCGGCGGAGGGCTGACGCCATGCGCACGCTATTTCTGAAGCTGGGCGGCTCTCTGCTCACCGACAAACGACGCGCGGAAGCGCCGCGCATGGATGTAATCGCCCGCCTGGCCACTGAGATTGCCCAGGCGCGAGCTTTGCAGCCGGAACTGCGCTTGATGGTGGGGCATGGCTCGGGCAGCTATGGGCATGTGGCGGGGCAGCGCCATGGCACGCGTAACGGCGTGCATACGGCGCAGGAGTGGAGGGGCTTTGCCGAGACGGCGGACGCCGCTGCACGCCTCAACCGCATTGTCGTGGCGGCCTTGCTTGATGCCGGCTTGCCCGCCTGGGGCATCCAGCCCAGCGTGGCTTTGCGCTGCGAGGGGCGGCGCATTGCAGCAGGGCCGCAGGTGACTATCGCGGCTGCGCTGGAGCGGGGGCTGCTGCCGGTGATCTACGGCGATGTCGCCCTGGACAGTGAGTTGGGGGGGACCATCGCCGGGACCGAGGAGATCTTCGCCTGGCTGCTCCCGTATTTCCGCCCGCAGCGCGTGATCTTGGCGGGCGAGGTGGACGGCATCTACCACGCAGACCCGCAGCTCGACCCGTCCGCCGTGCAGGTGGCAGAGGTGCGATCCGGCACGCTGGCTGCCATCGAGGCCGGGCTGGGCGGCAGTCATGGCGTGGATGTGACCGGCGGCATGTTGGCAAAGGCGAGGCAGGCCCTAGCCATGGCGACGGCGCAGCCGGGGCTGGAGGTATTGGTATGCAGCGGTTTGATCCCCGGCGCTATCACGGCGCTGCTGACGGACCCTGCCTGCGTGCGCGGCACGCGCGTCATAGCCTAGGCTGGGCCGAGTGGAGGGCAGCCTAGTGGATGGTATGGACATAGTAGGCAACCGGACTGACACGCTCTCGTTTGCAGGGTAAACTGCGCAGCAAGTATAATCGGGTTGGCAGCGGCTTG
Organism: Caldilineales bacterium; assembly: GCA_038251215.1. Classification (GTDB taxonomy): domain Bacteria; phylum Chloroflexota; class Anaerolineae; order Caldilineales; family Caldilineaceae; genus JASGTU01. Next base: position 404 of record JBBSBO010000872.1, on the reverse strand, counting down.
TCCCAAAGTGCAAATCACTTGCCTGGGAGGCGGGCCGCTTTGCGAGAGGCGAGCGAATGATCACGGTAATCTCGTTTATTCTTGTCCTGGGCATCCTCGTTTTCTTCCACGAGTTTGGCCACTATTGGGTGGCGCGGCGCAACGGCATCGTGGTGGAAGAATTCGGCATGGGTTATCCGCCCCGGCTGGCGAAGCTGTTTACCTATGACGGCACGGTCTTCACCCTGAACCTGATCCCGTTCGGCGGCTTTGCGCGCATGAAGGGCGAGGACGCGGGCGATATGTCGCCCGGCTCGTTCAATGCCGCCGGCCGCGGGGCGCGCGCTGCTGTGCTGGTCGCCGGGCCGGTGATGAATGGGCTGCTGGCGATCATCCTTTTTGCCGCCAGTTTTATGGCGGGCTTT
>JBBSBO010000871.1:0-1582 GCA_038251215.1 Caldilineales bacterium | reverse complement strand
CTGCGGCTGCGCCAACAGCCAGGCGTGCGCCAACTCCACCATCGAATGACCGCGGTCCGCCGCCCAGGCCGTCAGCGTCCCTACCTTGTCATAATTGGCATCCACCATGTACTTCTGCACATACTCGCTGCACTCCCCGCGCGAGCCTGACGGCGCGCCCTGCTCGCGCGTATACTTGCCCGTGAGGAAGCCGCCCGCCAGCGGGAAATACGGCAGCAGCCCCACGTTGAAGGCGTTGCAATAGGGCAAGACCTCCCGTTCCTGGTCGCGCTCAAACATATGATAGTGGTTCTGCACGCTGACGAACGGCGCCAGCCCGCGGCAAGCCGCCAACGAATTGGCGTATGCCAGCTGCCAAGCCGCGTAGTTCGACGCGCCGATGTAGCGCACTTTTCCTTGGCGCACCAGGTCGTCGAGCGCGCGCAGCGTCTCCTCAATCGGCGTCTTCTCATCCCAGCGATGCATCTGGTAGAGGTCGATATGGTCGGTCTTAAGGCGACGCAGACTTGCCTCCACGCCGTGCATAATGTGATAGCGCGAGCCGCCCGTATCGTTCGTCCCCTTGCCCGTCGTGCCGTACACCTTAGTCGCCAGCACCACCTGATCCCATTTGCCCGCCAGCGCAACGCCCAGCGTCTCCTCGGAGCGTCCGCCGGTATACACATCCGCCGTGTCGATCAGGTTGATGCCCAGCTCCAGGGCCGTGTCGATAATTACATTTACGCCGGCTTGGTCCACCTTGCCGCCGAATTGGTTCGTGCCCAGGCCAATCGCCGACACGCGCACGCCCGACCCGCCTAGCTGACGATACTCCATTGCGATCTCCCTCTCAATTTCCTAGAACTAACTCAGTCGATGCCCCGTTCCGCCAGGGTGCTGCTCGCCCCTTAGCAGATGCCGCAGCAGCCCTATAGTCTACTCATATACGAGAATATCGCGTCGGAATTGCCCGGCAAATTCTCATGGCCGAAATCCGGGTAGACGCGCAGCGATTTCGGCGCTGTGATCTTGTTGTACGCCGCGAACTGTGTCGAAGGTGGACAGATCTTGTCCATCAGGCCCACGCTCATCATTACCTCGGCCTGAATGCGGCGCGTCAAGTTCTGTACATCCACATAGCCCAGCCGTGTGAAGATCTCCTCTTCATGCTGGTGCAGCGGGTCGAAACGTCGCAGATATTCCGCGATCTCCAAGTAAGCATCCGTCGCCAGGTCCAGCTTCCACACACGCTGATAGTCGGTGAGGAAAGGATAGACCGGCGCGGCCAATTTGATGCGCGGCTCGAGCGCGGCGCAGGCGAGCGTCAAACCGCCGCCCTGGCTGGCGCCCGTCGCACCCACCCGCGCGGCATCGACGCCGGGCATATCCATGACAATCCCCGCGAGTTGCGCGGTGTCCAAAAAGATCTGCCGGAAAAGCAGCTTGTCCGGGCTGTCGTCCAGCCCGCGCACCAAGTGCCCGCGCAGCGTCCAACCCGTGACGCTCCCGCTGTCCTCCGACAGACCGCCTTGCCCGCGACAGTCCATCGCCGCCACGGTATAGCCCAGCGCGGCATAGCCCAGCTTATCGCTCCAATCGCCCG
>JBBSBO010000870.1:0-1586 GCA_038251215.1 Caldilineales bacterium | reverse complement strand
ATGACGCCGCTAATCATGACGCCGCCATACTTGACACCTATTCTGCTTGGACTATCCTTTCAAGAAATCATAGCGGAACGTGCGCCGGAGCGCTAGGCGCGATTTAGGCAAGCAAAGATGACGCAATCCACTACCCGAGAATATCCCGCCATGCGCCCGGTCGATCTTCGGCCGGTTTCCCACAACGGCAAGAACTACTATATGCTGCGCGACCCTTTGCAACTGGGCGAGGGCACGATGCTCGTGCCGCCCGCCCTGGTCGGGGCGCTCTCCTTCTTGGACGGCGCGCATACGGCGGCGGATGTGGCGAAGGATCTCGAACGCTTCTTCGGCTATCGCGTCCAGGCGGACTTAGTTCAGGGCCTGGTGCAGGCGCTGGATGAGGCCTGCCTGCTGCGCAACGAACACAGCGAGGCCGTGCGCCGGCAAAAAACACAAGCTTTCCGCCAGGAGCCGTATCGCCCCGCCCTGCTCGCCGGGCCGGAGGATGCGATCGCGCGTGGCGCGCTGCGCAGGCAACTGGACGGGTTCCTGGCCGCAGCCTCGCCTGTCGGGGCGCGGCCGGACCTTGTGTCGGCGATGGCTGCGGGCAGGTTCGGGCTGCTCAGTCCGCACATCGACTATGGACGCGGCGGCTCCGTTTATGCGCAGGTGTGGCAGGAAGCCGCCGAGGCCATCCGCGCGGCCGAGGTCGTGATCCTGTTGGGCACAGATCACCAGGGCGATGACCCCTTTACGCTGACGCGGCAGAGCTATGCCACGCCCTACGGCGTGTTGCCCACGGCGCAGCCGGTGGTGGATGCGGTGGTCGACGTGCTGGGCGAGGACGAGGCTTTCGCCGGCGAGTTGCGCCATCGCGGCGAGCATTCGCTGGAGCTGGTCGCCGTGTGGCTGCACCACATGCGCCAGGGCGCGCCGGTAGAGTTGGCTCCGATCCTGGTCGGCTCGCTATACCAACACATTCACGGCAGTTCCTCGCCGCAGGATGACCGCCGCATCGAACAGGTGTTGGCGGGCGTGGCAGAGGCGACGCGCGGGCGGCGCGTGGCAGTGGTAGCCTCGGGCGATATGAGCCACGTGGGCGCAGCCTTCGGCGGCGATGCGCTAGACGACGACGCCCGCCTCGAGGTGCAGCGCGACGACGAGGAGTTGATCGCCACGATGCGCCAGGGCAGCGCGGCGGAGTTCTTTGAGGCGATCCGCCGCGTGCGCGACCGCAACAATGTGTGTGGCGTGTCGCCCATCTATTTGACGCTGCGTCTGCTGGACAAGCTGAGCGGTCCCGTACACGAGAACGGGCGTCAAAACGGGCGCGAACATGGACGCGGCGCAGGCGATGCGGGCATGCGCGGCGAGTTGCACGGCTACGCGTCTTGCCCCGCCGACGAAGTCAACGGTTCCGCCGTGACGGTGGCGGGCATGATCTTCCACTAGCCCGTCTCACGACATCACGCGACTTCACGCGACATCCATGGAAAAAGCTAGTAGATGAAGGGCGCCAGGCGTTTGGTCTGGCGCTGGTACGCCGCGTAATCCGGGAAGGCCGCCGCCAGGAGCCGCTCCTCGTAGTGCAGCTTGACGAGGAT
>JBBSBO010000869.1:0-1589 GCA_038251215.1 Caldilineales bacterium | reverse complement strand
TGGATCTTCTTTGCCGCCGCGCTGCTCATCGCCTGGGCGCTGCCCGACTTCCCGCTGGAGCAGCGCGTCGCCTGGCTGTGGTTCGGCGGCGGGCTGATCTTCATGCTCTTCTTCACGCTCACGCCCAACACGCACGTCTACGGCTTCTTCATCCCCTGGGCGCTGGTGGCGGGCGAGGTGTTGGGCCGCGCCTGGCAAGGGCTGCACGCCCGCCTCGGCCTGCGCACGGCCCAATGGATCGCCGCGCCCGCGGCCGTGCTGCTGATCCTGATCTTCGGCAATTACGCCTATTGGTATTTCGCCGCCACGGACGTGGAGGTGCTGCGCACCTGGCGCGAGAACCGCCCGCGCGGCTATCCCGTCTCATACGACATGCCTACACGCATGTCGATCTTCGGCTTCCCGCTCAAGAACGGCTGGAAGGCGGTCGGCGCGCTGGCGGCGGACGGCGTGCTCGACGCGCCCTTCGACCTGCACGGCAAGGAGCCGGTGGCGGACTGGTATACGCGCGGCCTGGGCTACTGCCCGCGCGATCATGTCTACATGATCTGGCACGAGTCCGTCGAGCCGGGCGAACAAGGCTACAACACGGTCGTGCGCGAGCAGATCGAGGCGGACGGCTACGCGCTGTTCGGCACGGTGACGGTCAACGAGCAGCCGCGCCTGCGCATCTACAGCCTCACCCCGGCGACCAGCGGCGCGTCACCTGCGCCGCAGACCTTCCGCGCCGAGGACTACGAACAGCGCTTTGACCGCGAGCTGTCCGGCCCCTTCTTCGAGGAGGACGGCCCCTCCGCCGCGCCGAACATCCAGCATGAAGTGGACGTACGTTTCGGCGACGCCATCCGCCTGCGCGGCTATTCGCTGGACCGCACGCAGGCCGCGCCGGGCGAGGGCGTGCTGCTCACGCTCTACTGGCAGGCCGACCGCCCGCTCGACGTGGACTACAGCGTCTTCACGCAGATCATCGACATGGGCGACTATCACAAGGCGGGGCAGCGCGACGGCGAGCCGGTCTGCAACACGCTGCCCACCAGCGCCTGGCTGCCCGGCGACACCATCGTCGACCGCTACTACATCCCCATCTTGGCCGATGCGCCGCCGGGCGTCTACCGCTTGCTGGTGGGCATGTACGAAGGCGAGAGCGGCGAACGCCTGGACCTCTTCGCGCCCGACGATTCCCCCCTGGGCGACGCCTTCGGGTTAAGCGACGTCACAGTCATAGCAAAGTGAAAAGCAAACCGCAAAGGCGCAAAGAACGCGAAGAACCACAAAAGGCAAGAAAAGCAACAGCAAGAAAAATACTCTACCACAGAGGTTGCAAAGGTCGCAGAGAAACGATAGGCCACGGATGACACGGATTTGGCGGATAGACGCCGATCAAGAGAATCAAACGCTGATCCCCTGGATAAACCTCCGGTTTTCCTCTGTGTCCTCTGCGCCTTTGCGGTTTGTAGTGTGACCGCATGAGCCTGAAACTGAGTCCCACCCAGCAGAAGATACTTGCCGGCCTGCTCATGGCGGTGCTGATCTGGCTGCCGCGCGGGCTGGCGCTGGACCGCTTCGTCACGGCGGATGAACACGCCTGG
>JBBSBO010000868.1:0-1589 GCA_038251215.1 Caldilineales bacterium | reverse complement strand
GTCAGCTCCACGTCGGCCCAAATCCCCAGCCCTTCCGGCTCGACCATATACGTGCCGGGGCCAAGCGGGCTAAACTCGGCGGAGCACTCGCCATATTCCGGCTTGCTGCCCGTACGCCGCATCATGCCTTCCCAGTCGTCCTTCCAGATGTAGACCGGCAGGCCGCGCATGCCCTCCACTTCGACGCGTACCACGCTGTAGCCGGGCATCGACCCCGCGGGGCTGGCCTTCGAGTCCCAGGTGGCGACCAGCGGCTGGAACTGCACATTCAGGCCCGAACGCCCGTCGACTTCCAGCTCGCGCTGCTCGTAGCCGCCATCTACCGTCAGGGTGTAAACGCCCGCCTCCAGCGCGTCGAAGTGGAACGCATCCTCCATGTCGGCGCTCTGCTTGATCTCGTTGCCCACGGCGTCGACCAGGCGCACGAGCTTGCCCGCGGCGTCCGGCGCCGTGCCCGCGATCACGCTGCGACCGGACGGCGGCAGCGGCGTCGCCTTCTCGCCCGGCGCCAGCGGGATCACCAGCTCCACCGGCACCGTGTTGGCCCCGTCCAGCGAAATATCAGAGCGACCGGCGACATCGGCATGGCCCACAATTTGCACGGAATAGACGCCCGCGGCCAGCCCCTCAAAGGCGAAGGTGCAATCGGGCCTCACGGCCTGCTCCTGCCGGTTAGCGCGGCTGTCGAAGAGCCACACGTGCAGGTCGTGCCCCGGCCCGCAGGCGCCGATCACGCGCCCGCGAATGCTCGACCGTGCGGCGGCGACCTCGCTTTCCGCCTCGATCTCGCTGTAGACAAACTCCACGGCCGGCATCTGTTTGCCGTCCACGTGGACATACGCCTCGAGGTCGACGGCGCGGCCCTCGGCGTCGGTCAGCCCGTCCACCGTCACAATGTAATGGCCCGCCTCGATGGGGCTGATGACGCAGGCGAACTCGCCTTGCTCCGGCGCGCTGCCGGTTGTCGCCGTGTCGCTGCTCCATTCGCCGGTGTGCGCCTGCACGACAAGGCCGGCGTGGCCCTCGACCGAGACGCAGACGGCCCCGTAGCCGGGCGCTTGATGGGCCATGCGCACGGTATAGCCCCAACCCGCCGCAGCCAGCTCGGCCGCGTACTCGCCGCGGCCATCTAGCGTGATGCCGTCGATCTTGCTGCCGCCCTGCACGCGCACGCTGTAGACGCCCGGCGGCAGGTCCACAAAGCGAAAGCCGCCGTCGTCGTGCGCCATCGTCACCCATTCTTCGCCGTCGCTGGGGCGCAGCAACATCACGACTGCGCCCGCGCCCCCGCGCACGCGCCCGCGCACCGCGCCCGCGCTCGTCTCCGGCGCAATCTCGCTGAGGTCGAGGTTGAGGATGGCCTCCTCTTGGCCCGGGGCGAGGCTGATCGGCTGCGAAACGCTCGTGTCCTCCACGCGCAAGATGTAGTTGCCGGGCAGCAGGTCGCGCATCACGTAGCGGCTGTGGGCGTCCAACACCGCGCGCGCGGCCACTTCGCCGCCCTTTTCCAGCACCAGGTTGCGGCGATCGCCCGCGTGCAGGATGGCGCCGCGCAACATGCTGCGCGCGCCCACCGGCGTGGAGCCTTG
>JBBSBO010000867.1:0-1593 GCA_038251215.1 Caldilineales bacterium | reverse complement strand
GTGGAGTCGGCGCCGGCGTCAGGCGCGATCTCATCCACGCGCTGCACTTCAAAGTCCAGGCGGCGCAGGGCCTCGGCCCTTTGCGCCAGCGTCACCTTGACGCCCAGCAGCCGGCGCGTGTCGCTGAGGGTGGTGTAGACCACCGGCAGCTTCTGCGGCACGGGGTAGGCGTCGACGATGCCGGGAGTGACGCGGCCGCCCGCGTAGCGGCGCATCAGTTCGGCGGAGCGGCGCGCGGCCAGCGAATTGAGCGTAGCGGGCACGCCGCGCGCAAAGCGATAGCTCGCCTCGCTGGGGATGCGCAGCTTCTGCGCCGTGCGTCGCGTGCTGATGGCCTCGAAGGTCGCCGATTCGAGCAGGATGTTGCGCGTGGCGTCGCTCACTTCGCTTTCCAGCCCGCCCATTACGCCCGCCAGAGCCACCGGCCCCGCCGTGTCGGTGATCAGGAGCATGGAGTCGTCCAGCACGCGCGTGGCGTTGTCCAGCGTGGTGAACTTCTCGTCCGGCGCGGCGCGGCGCACGATGATCGTCGGCGCGGGGTCACCTACACGGGCGGCGCGTGCGGTCAGCACGTCATAGTCGAAGGCGTGCAGCGGCTGGCCCCACTCCAACATGACGTAGTTGGTGATGTCCACCACGTTGCTGATGGGGCGCATGCCGGCCTTGCGCAGGCGGTCTTGCATCCAGCTGGGCGACGGACCGACGATGACATCACGGACCAACATGCCCGTATAGCGGTTGCACCGCTCCGGCTCGTCGATGCGCACGCTAAAATGTTCGGCGGCATTGTCGTCGCCCTGTGTCTCGCACACATCGGGCGGCAGGTGCAGGCTGGCTCCGGTCAGGCTCGCCACCTCGCGCGCCACGCCGATGATGCTCAGCGCCCGCGCCATGTCGGGCGTCAGATCGATCTCAATCACCACGTCGCCCAGGTAACTGCGCAGGGGCGCGCCGACCGGCGCGTCGTCGGGCAGAAGCATGATGCCCTCGTGCTCTTCGCTAAGGCCCAGCTCGCGCTCGGAGCAGACCATGCCGGCGGAAGGCACGCCGCGGATCTTGGTCGCCTTCAGTTTTTTCTTGGGGCGCGGACGTTCGTCGCTATAGGCGTCCACGAGCAGGGCGCCCTCGCGAGCGAAGGCCACGTTGAGCTGCGGCAGCGCGCCGTCCGCTTGGCTTTGCCCGCGGAAGACAAAGAGGTTGGGCGCGCCGGTCACGACACGCTGTGTGGCGTCGCCGCCATAGTCGACGTCGACCAGCACCAGGCGGTCGGCGTCGGGGTGGGAGTGGACAGCCGTCACACGCCCCACGACGATGGTTTCGGGGTCCCACCACTCGCCGATGGCGTGCAGGGCGGACACTTCCAGGCCGGCCAACGTCAGCCGCTCCGCCAACTCGGCTAGGGGCAGGTTGATCTCCACATAGTCTCGCAGCCAAGACAAAGGCACTAGCATACCGGGTCTCTCCCTAACTGGACAGATATTCGTAGATAACGTCATGGGCGAGGGCGCGCCATTGGCCCCAGCCGCGACGGTTGCCGTTTAAGTTGCGCAAGTTTGCGGCCACCTCGCTCAGTTGCTGCGGGGCCACCGTGCG
>JBBSBO010000866.1:0-1596 GCA_038251215.1 Caldilineales bacterium | reverse complement strand
GGGGAAATCTCCCAGGAAGCTGCAAGCTTCTTGGGAGATGCTGTCGGTGTGTGGGCTTGGGTGAGGGTTACAGCCCGATCACGAGCAGGCGATTGCGCCCGTGGTAGTCCTCGCGCACGGCGGCGGAACGTGCGTCGGGCAAGAGGCGCGCCACCAGCGCCAGCGCCGCCTCTTTCTGGTCGTGCCCAATCTCCAGGAAAGCGGCGCCGCCCGGCGTGAGGTAGGCGGGCAGCATCTCCAGCAGACGTGCGATCAAGTCCAGCCCTTCCGGCCCCGCCTCCAGCGCCAGCTTTGGCTCGTAGTCGCGCACGTCGGCCTGCAAGCCGGGGAAGTCGTCGCTGCGGATGTAGGGCAGGTTGGCTGCGACCACGTCCACGCGCTGGGGGAGCGGGGCGAGCAGATCGCCGTGCAAGAGCGTGATCTGGCCGCGCGGATCCAGCCGGGCGAGATTGGCCGCGGCCACAGCCAGCGCCTCCTCGCTTACGTCGATGGCATAGATGACGGCTCCGGGGCAGTTTTCCGCCACTGCCAGAGCGATGGCGCCGCTGCCCGTGCCCACGTCCGCCACGGAAACCTCCGTCCCCTCGACGCCGCCGGGCCATTGGTCGATGTAGTCCAGCACGGCGTCCACCAGCAACTCCGTCTCCGGCCGCGGGGCAAGGACGCGACGATCCACCGCCAGTTCCAGCCCGTAGAATTCCTTCTTGCCCAAGATGTAGGCGACGGGTTCCGCGGCGGCGCGGCGCGCCACGGCCTCGGAGTAGCGTTCGGTCTCTTCGGCGGAAAGCTCGTAGTCGTAGTGGGCAAAGAGCCAGCTGCGACTACGAGCTCCAGCACGTGCGCCAGGATCACCTGCGCGTCCAGGTTGGGCGTGCTGCTGCCCGCGTCGTCCAGGCGCTGGGTGGCCGAAACGATGGCGCGGCCTACCGGCGTATGCGGCATCAGCCGCCACTCGATCTGCTGCCACATAGGTTCCGGCGTCTGCCGCGACATCTGGTCTTGGTCAATTGAGAGATTGGGGAGAGAATTGTCTAAGTTGAATCGGCCGGCTGCGCCGGATTTTGACTGTCGCGCTGCGACGTCGCTGTCGCTTGCTTGCTGTGACCGGCGCGCCTTGGCCGGTCGTAGATTGACCCGCAATACTGCCAACACCGCCTCCTGTTCATGTTTCCGACAGGCCAGTATAAGTGGGTTTGTCGGAGCGGTTAACCTCATTGGTAACCCTGGCGTTTGGAAACCGGCTCGTCGTCGAAACCGGCCTCGCCCCGCCAATGGCGGATGTTACACCTAACTCTATTTTACCACAATTTGTGCGCAACTCGTGTATGAGCGGTGGCATCGCACGGGTGCGCGCCGGGTCGCGGCCCGCGGTTTACTCCGTGCCCACGGCCTGCAACAACTCGGCTTGGTCGCTCTGCGACAACTCGTCGATGAACTCGTCCAGGTCGCCGTTCATCACCTGGTCCAGGCGATAGACGGTCTTGTTGATGCGATGATCCGTCACGCGGCTCTGCGGGAAGTTATAGGTGCGGATCTTCTCGCTGCGGTCGCCGCTGCCGATCTGGCTGCGCCGTGCCGCGCCGGTTTCGTCCAGCC
>JBBSBO010000865.1:0-1600 GCA_038251215.1 Caldilineales bacterium | reverse complement strand
GGCCCATAAACATTGGGATAGCGTAGCGCCACGTCGGGCAGGCCGTAGTTTTGGCAATACAGGTCCAGGTGGTACTCGACGCTGAGCTTGTTGGCCCCATAGTTGTCTTTGGGCTGCGGCCAACTTTGCTCGGTAAAGGGCAGCTTATCGCCGTCGGGGCTATAGCCCTCGCCATAGACCGCGCCGCCCGTGCTGGCGAAGACGAACTTGCGGCAGTTGTGCGTGCGCGCCAGCTCCAGCAGCGTCAACGAGCCAAGCACGTTGACGCTGGCATACCCCAGCGGATCGCTCATGCTCTCGCGCACATTCGCCAGCGCGGCCTGGTGCGTAACGGCTTCGATCCGCTCGCGCACAAAGATGTCCTCCAGGCGCGCGCCGTCGAGGATGTCGGCCTGGTAGAACGACGCTCCCTGCGGGACGTTCTCACGATGGCCGCGGTGGAGGTTGTCGACCACAACCACCTGATGCCCTGCATCCAGCAACTTGCCGGCGATGTGGCTGCCGATAAACCCGGCCCCGCCTGTGACGAGTACTTTCATGGTGGCCTCCTAGTGTGTCCGGATCGTTGGAGAATTCTAATGCGCTGGTTTACAATACGGCAAATCTATCGCCAGTGAGCTTGCACCAGCCAGGAAGTGCGCCCATGTTGATCCACAATGCCACCGTAATCACGTTTGACGCCGACAACCGCGTGCTGACGGACGGCGCCGTGCGCATCGAAGACGCCGTCATCGCCGAGGTCGGCGCCGGCAAAGATCTGCTCGCCCGCTACCCGGAGGATGAACGCTGGGACGCGCACGGCTTACTGCTGATGCCGGGGCAGATCTGCGCACACACGCACTTCTACGGCGCCTTCGCGCGCGGCCTGTATATTCCCGGCCCGCCCGCCAAGGACTTCCCCGAGATCCTCGACAAGCTGTGGTGGCGGCTGGACAAGGCGCTGGACCTGGAGGGTGTGCGCAGTTCGGCGCAGGTCTGCCTGGCGGACGCCATCCGCAACGGCACGACCACGCTGATCGACCACCACGCCGGCCAGCGCGCCATCGACGGCAGCCTGGACGTGATTGCCGAGGCCGTCGACGACAGCGGGCTGCGCGCCGTGCTCTGCTATGAAGTGACGGACCGCGATGGTCGCGACACCGCGCAGGCCGGCATCCGCGAAAACGTGCGCTTTCTGCGCAAGCTCGCCCAAGCGGGCGCGGCCGACGGCATTGGCCGGCGCATCGCCGCCACCTTCGGCCTGCACGCCGGCCTCACGCTCTCGGACGAGACGCTGGCGGCCTGTGCGGCGGAGAGCGATGCCTTCCACATTCACGTCGCCGAACACCCAGTCGACGAGTACGACAGCCTCGCCAAGTCGGGCAAACGCGTGGTCGAGCGGCTGCACGCCTTCGGCATCACCGGCCCGCGCAGCATCGCGGCGCACTGCATTCACATCGACGCCTGGGAGATGGCCCTGCTGCGCGAGACAGAGACGTTTGTGTCGCACCAGCCGCGCTCGAACATGAACAACGCCGTCGGCGCGGCGGACGTGACGGCCATGTTGCGCGGCGGCCTATCCGTCTGCCTGGGCAACGACGGCTTCAGCAACGACATGTTC
>JBBSBO010000864.1:0-1602 GCA_038251215.1 Caldilineales bacterium | reverse complement strand
TGGACGATGTCCATGGCGCGGCGGAAGAAGTCCAGGCCCATCAGGCTTGTCTCGCCGCCCTGCCAGGCAATGTTGACGGCGTCCGTCTGGTGCGCCTCGATCAACTGGCGAATGTACTGCTCCAATAGCGATTCGGACATGCGAAACTTGCTGCCGGGGTAGAAGGCTTCCTTGTCCAGGAAGAAGCAGTAGGCGCAGTCCAGGTTGCAAGCCGCGCCGGTGGGCTTGGCTAACAGGTGAAAGGCCGGCGGCGCGTTTTCGGGCAGCGGCGGCGCCACGGGCATGGCGCTTGACGCAACAGAAGGTTGGAGCATAATCAGCTTTCTACAGTGCGCTCAACGAGCAAGAGCGGCAAGTTGAGCATAAAGAGCGTATTGAGCACGCCATGCAGCGCCGCCTGATCGGCCAGCGGACCGCTGAGCGCCGTAATGGGCCGCGCATCGGTCTGTGGGTGTACGGCAATGGTAAGACCGCCCAAACACTCAGACCAGTTTGCGTCGAGCGTTCCTTCCACCAGGATGCGATAGCGCCGCGCAGGGGATCGAGAAATCGTCACAATGGGTCTTTCTCGCCATACTCAATGCGATATTGTGAAAACACCCTAGTGCCAAGAAGGGGCGCGCTTCGAAACGGCCAGCGCGTCGATCCGTCCATGATTAACCTAAGGCTATCATGCGGGGGCGCGGCAGGACAGTCCCCAAAAAGGGGTAGGTTTGGGGTAGCGGAGTCGGGGAAAAACGAAGAGGGGGGCGAACTATGCGGATTAGAGAAGGCTGAGGCGGCGTGCGTAGGCCGCGGCCTCGCGGCGGTTGTGTACGTCAAGCTTGCGGTAGATGTTGTTGGCGTGTTTCTTGATCGTGCCGGGGGCTAGGAAAAGGCGCTCGGCGATCTCTTTGTCGGAGAGGCGCTGCGCCAACAGGATCAGAACGTCGACTTCGCGGTTGGTCAATGTTTCTGCGAGCGTCGTCTCTGTGAGCGTCTGCAGCTGTGCGGCGTTAGGAGCAGGCGGGGGGATCGGCGGCTCTTGGGAAGAAACCTCCAAGACAGCCAGGACTTGCCGCACATAGCTCGGGGCGACGCCGGCGTCGAGGAGCTTGTGGAGCAGCCCCGCTAACCCTAGACCACAGTCTGCCAGCAGGCGCAGGGCGCCGCCGGGCGCGGCCATTTCCACCGCCTCTTGCAGCGCGGACAGTGCCGCGTCTTCGTCGCCCTGGGCGGCGTAAACCAGCGCTGCCAGGGCGCACGCTTCGATCTGCACGCGCGGCGAATGACGCTCTGCCGCTCGGGCGCGGGCGTCTGCCAGGAGGACAGTCACCTCGGCTAGGTCGTGTGCGGCGCCGCTGGCAAGCAGCGTGCGCGCCTGCGTTAGCGCCGGTTGCTCCCAGAAGACGGTGGGAAAGGGCTGAGGGGCTTGATAGTGACGGTGCAGGCCGGTTGGCGGGCCGCTGTGCAAGTGAACACGCTGCTGCAGCGAGTCCACTACGGGCAGCATCACCAACATGCTCCGTTCCAGCAGGTGGGTGCGCAGCGTAGTGGTCGTGTCGTGCGCCTGCTCCCGCTCATTTTGCGCCAAGTGAATGAGGGTCAGCCCGGTGAAGCCGT
>JBBSBO010000863.1:0-1603 GCA_038251215.1 Caldilineales bacterium | reverse complement strand
GTCTCCGCCGCCGATAAGACCGAGTGGATGACGGAGGCCGTGCAGCAGGCCTTTGTGGACTATGTGCGCGGCGGCGGCGGGCTGTTCGTGGTGCATTCGGGCGCCGCCGGCTACCAAGAGACGCCCGCGCTGCGCAAATTGATGGGCGGCGTCTTCTCCCATCACCCCACACCAGGCCCCGTCACCGGCGAGCCGCGCGCCGGGCATCCTCTCACCGCAGGCTGCGAGGCCTTCACCGTGCAGGATGAGCACTACTTTATGGACATGGACGACGCCGGCATCGATCTCTTCCTCGCCGCCTCGTCGCAGCACGGCGTGCAGCCCGCCGGCTGGACGCGCCGCGAGGGCGACGGCCGCGTCGCCATGCTCACGCCAGGCCACAACATCGAAGTGTGGCTGGAGCCTGCCTACCAAACGCTGCTGCAAAACGTCCTGCACTGGTGCGCCAACTAAAAACCGCAAAGGCGCAAAGGACGCAAAGAACAAACAGCAAGAACAGCAACAAGTGGTCCCTGGCTGTTTTTCTTGCAGTTGCTTTTTCTTTGCGCTCTTTGCGTCTTTGCGGTGAGTCTCTTTTCTCTTCTCACCTACTCGATACCTACCCGAAAAGGAAACAAAATGGAACAGATTGCTGTAGTCACCGGCGCGGACCGGGGGTTGGGACTGGCCCTGTGCGCCGATCTGGCGGCGCGGGGATGGCGCGTCTTCGCCGGACAATTTATGCCCGCCTGGCCCGAGCTGGGCGAGCTGGCGCAGCAATTCCCCCAGCGCTTAAGCGTGATCCCGCTCGACGTCGGCTCGACCGAATCGGTGCAGGCCGCGGCGCAGGCTGTCGCAGCAGCAGCGGATCACGTGGACCTGCTGATCAGCAACGCCGGCGTCACCTCGCCCACCACGCCGCGCAACCTGCGCCAGTCCCTGGACTATGACGAAATGCAGCGCCTGCTCAATATCAACACGCTGGGCGGCATCCGCCTGGCGGAGGCGTTCTTGCCTCTCCTCGAACGCAGCCAGATGAAGCGCCTGTGCTTCGTCTCCTCCGAAGCAGGCAGCATCGAGCGCGCCACGCGCACGGCCTGGTACGGCTACTGCTCGTCCAAGGCCGCGCTCAACATGGCGGTCAAGCTCATGTTCAACCACCTCCGCCCAGAGGGCTACACCTTCCGCCTCTATCACCCGGGCTGGATGCGCTCCTATATGGGCGGCAGCAAAAACACGGAAGCGCTGCTCGAACTGGAAGAAGCCGCCGCCGCCGCGCTGGCCTACTTCCTGCCCGACCAGGAGCCGGCGAGCGAAGACCGCCTGGCGCTGCGCGACTGGCAGGGCGAGGAATGGCCCTGGTAGGGCAAGGGTATTCTAAGCGGAGCCGGAAAACCGCCCGTCCCACAGATCGCGCCAATTTAACGCGCGCTAGACTCTGAAAGGAAACGAAATGGAACAAGTTGCCGTAGTCACCGGCGCGGACCGGGGGTTGGGCCTGGCCCTTTGCGCTGATCTGGCGGCACGAGGATGGCGCGTTTTCGCCGGGCAATTTATGCCCGCCTGGCCCGAGCTGGGCGAGTTGGCACAGAAATTCCCGCAGCGCTTAACCGTGGTCCCGCTC
>JBBSBO010000862.1:0-1610 GCA_038251215.1 Caldilineales bacterium | reverse complement strand
CGGCGTTTCTGGGGTAGATTCTGGGGCATCGCGTCGCTTGCCGCGACGCATCAAGACGATACCCGCCAGCTCCAAGCCGAAGGCTTGCCGTGTTCAGCTATGTGACTTTAGTGACCAATGCCGACTATGCGCTGGGCGCGTTGGCATTGGCGCGCTCGCTCGCCATGGTCGGTTCCGCCTGGCCGCTGACCGTCTTGGCGGTACGCGATGCGCCCGGCCTCGATGCGCTTGCAGCCGCAGGCTGCCGCATCCTTCCTGCCGACCCCCTGCCCCTATCCGCCGCCTTCCAAGCGCGCCACGCACGCCGCGCCCAGCACGCCGCCGCCCCCTTCACCAAGGGCAACAAGCCGGCCTTCCACGATCCCCTCGACAACTTTGCTAAACTACGGCTGTGGCAACTGGAGGAGTTCGAGCGCGTGGTCTTCCTCGACGCGGATGTGCTGGTCATCCATAACATCGACCGCCTCTTTGCCTACCCGGAATTTGCCGCCGCGCCCAATCTCTACGAATCGCTGGCCGACTTTCACCGCCTCAACAGCGGCGTGTTTGTCGCCCAACCCAGCCGCCGCACCTACGAGGCCATGCTCAAGGCGCTCGATCAGCCGGATGCCTTCTGGCCGCGCACCGACCAGACTTTTCTGCAGGCCTACTTCCCGGAGTGGCACGGGCTACCCTACATCTATAACACTTTGCAATACGTCTGGTTCAACCTGCCGCAACTGTGGCGCTGGGATGTCATTCGCGTGATTCACTACCAATATGAGAAGCCGTGGGAGGACATCCATCCCAAGCGCGAGCTGCTGCGCCCCCTGATCGACGCCTGGCGGCACGTCTTGGACTATGGCATGCTGCCACCCAACCTGCCCTCCCCGCCGGAGCGATAACATGTCAGATTGGCCGCCAGACGGCGAAACGCGCCGCGTGCTCATCCTGGATTTCGACGGCGTGGTCGTCCACACCGAGGAAGTTCACTTCGAGAGTTGGCGCGCTGCCTATCGCCAGGTGCTGGGCGTGGACCTGCCCGGCGACTACGAGCAAATTGTCGGGCTGACCCTGGACGAACTCTTCGCGCTATGGAAGCCGTTGGTGGGCGCGCCACTGGCCGCGGAAGAGCAACAACGCCTGCTCGTGGCCAAGACTGACCATTTCTTCTCGCTCGGCGCCGGGCGCTTTGCGCCGATGCCGGGCATCGGCGAACTAGTGCAGGGCGCCCAGCAACAGGGCTGGTATGCGGCCATCGCCTCGCGCGGGCGCAGGCTGCGCCTGCTCAAGACGTTGGAGTTGGCGCAGGCGCCGGCTATCTTCGAGCTGATCCTCTGCCTAGAAGACCTGGTCGACCTGCGCTCCGACCGCAAGGTGCACGCGCGCGCGGCCTATGCCCTGGGCGCGGACCCCGCAGCCTGCGTCGTCGTGGAGGACAGCCCCTCCGGCATTGCCGATGCCCTGGCTTGCGGCATCGGCTGGGTGATCGGCCTGACCAGCTCTTTTCGCGCCGACGCTTTGCGCCAAGCGGGCGCACATCAGGTCGTCGAGCGCCTCGTCGACGTGCGCCTGCCTGAAGAAATGCAGGACGCATGGTCGCGCCCACGCGCGCAGAAGAGCAGCGCTTT
>JBBSBO010000861.1:0-1611 GCA_038251215.1 Caldilineales bacterium | reverse complement strand
GTCCGGCTGCACTTCTGGGCCATAACTTGCCCAGGCCCTCGCCGCGGCGGCGGCCTCGAACCAGCCCAGGCTCGCCCCTGCCAGGATGGTCGCGCCGAGGGCGGACTGCTCGCTCACAGCCAAGGGGCGCACGGGCAGCCCAAACACGTCCGCCACGATCTGCTGCCAAACGGCGCTTGTCGCGCCGCCGCCTGCCAGCACGAGGGCATCCGGCTCTGCGCCCAGTTCGGCCAAGACCGAGTAGGCGTCGTAGCAGGCCAATGTCACCCCTTCCAGCACGGCGCGCGCGATCTCTGGAGGGCCGTGGCGGCTGGTCAAGCCCAGCAGCGCGCCGCGGGCGTGCGGGTCCATGTGCGGGGTGCGCTCGCCGGAAAGGTAGGGCAGGAAGATCAAGCCGCCCGCGCCCACGGGCGACTCGCCCGCCCAGGCCGTGATCTGCGCGTAGGCGTCCGCGCCGTGCAGGCGCAACACGTTGTCGCGCAGCCATTGCAGCGCCAGCCCGGCGGCGAGGATGGCGCCCATCTGATACCAGCCCGCGCCCGTGTCCGGCTCCAGCGCGGCGCAAAAAGTGTGGATGCGCCCCTGCGCGTCGACGCGCGGCGCGGCCAGCGGCTGCAAGAGTTGCCCGCCGCTGCTGAGGGTGAGGAGCAACGTACCTGGTTCCACCACGCCCGCGCCCAGCGCGCTGCACGGCGTATCGGCCGCGCCCACCGCCACCGGCACGCCTGCCGCCAGACCCATCTCCGCCGCGGCCTGCGCCGTGAGGACACCGGCAATGGCGCCGGACGGCTGCACGGGCGGCAGCCAGGCCGCGTCGATGCCCAGCGCGTCCAATAGCTCCGGCGACCAGGCGCGGCGCTGCACGTCGAGCAAGAGCGCGCCGGAGCCGTCGCTGGCGTCTGTGGCGAACTCGCCGGTCATGCGCCAACGCACATAGTCCTTGGGCAGCAGCACATGCGCGATGCGGCGCCACAGGTCGGGGCGCTGTTGGCGCACCCACAGCAGCGTCGCCGCCTGGAAGCCGGTCGCCACGGGGCTGCCCGTGAGGGCGGTGAGGCGCGCCAGGCCGATCTGCGCCGTGATCTCCTGCACCTGCTCCACGTTACGCTGGTCGGGCCAAATGATGGCGGGCGCGAGAACGTCGCCCTGTGCGCCCAGCAGCACCGTGCCGTGCATCTGCCCGGAGAGGCCGATGGCGGCGACGTGCGGCGCACTCCCCAGTGAGCCGGTTGCCATGCGCACGGCCTGGCACACGGCCTGCCACCAGGCTTGCGGATCCTGTTCGGCATAGCCGGGCTGCGGCTGCCGGATAGGATAGGCGGCGCTGCCGCGCGCCCGCGTCTGCCCGTCGGCGGTGACGAACACCACCTTCACCGACGACGTACCCAGGTCCACGCCCAGCAGCAGCCCGTCCGAATTGGTCATATGAACCTCGTGAGCGTAGCCTGTCATCGCGGAAGATAGTGGCATCCACAGTGCGCCGACGAGACGCCGCGTCTTCGGCGCGGCGCGCAACTTGGTGAGCTGGTCGTTGATGTCGACCTAATAAGGCGAATCGGGATCATGATGCGTGAGAGCAGTTTCGTAGTCCTGGATAGCGGCGGCGTACTC
>JBBSBO010000860.1:0-1615 GCA_038251215.1 Caldilineales bacterium | reverse complement strand
GTGTTGTCTTGATAGAGGAAGAAGCGCATGCCCGCCCGCGCCAGCGCCGCGTAGTAGGTATACGCCGCGCGATAGACAACTTGCCAGCGGGCGCCGCGCGGTTGCGAAATCATGCGCACGTTGACCTGCGCCAGCGCCGCCGCCTCTAGCGCGTCGGCAATGGTCTGGTCGGGGATGAAATAGGGCGAGGTGATGCGGATCGAGCGCTCCGCCGCCATAATCAGGGCGAAATAAAGCTGGCGCAGCCCCTCCCACTGTGAATCGGGGCCGGACTGGGCGATCTGCACCGGCGTGAACTTCGTCACCTCGCGGCGGATCTGCTCGGCGGGGAAATAGGCGTCGTCGACCAGCGCCTCGTGCGTGGTGTTGTACCAACTGACCACGAAGCTGGCTTGCAGGGCCAGCGCCGCTTCGCCGTGGATGCGCAGTTGCGTGTCGCGCCAGGCGCGAAAGCCCTTCGGCCCGTGCAACTGCTGCTTGTCCAGGTTCATGCCGCCGACGTAGCCGATCTTGCCGTCGACCACGGTGATCTTGCGGTGGCTGCGATATTGCACGTTGTGGAAGGAGCGCGGCCCGCGGAACTTGAGGTAGGCATGGATCTTCACGCCGCCCGCACGCAGCTCCTCGCGGTAGGCTTCGCCCATGGCCTTGCCGGCGTAGGCGTCATACAGCACATGCACGCGCACGCCTGCCTGGGCGCGCTCGATCAGCGCGTCCTTCAACTCTCGCGTATATTCGTCGTTCGTCCAGGCGTAATACTCCAGATGGATCGAGTCCTGCGCCTGGCGCACATCGTCCAACATGCGTGGGTAGAAGGCGCTGGCGTTGTGCAGGATTTCGACTTCGTTGAATTCGGTGAGGATCGAGCCGGAGTTGTTGGCGACGAGGTGGAGCAGTTTGTGGTTGTACGACTGGGGCTTTTCGCGCGCAATGCGCGCGCAGATGGCGTCGTGCCGCGCCGCCAGGGGCAACAGCGCCTGGTTGAGGTCGGAGCCAATTAGCTGTGACCCCTCCACCTTGCCGGCGAAGATGCGCCGGTTGCGCCCGAAGAAAATATAGACAACCAGCCCCACAACAGGCAGGCTGAGCGTAAGAAAGAGCCAGGCAAAGGTCGACTGCGGGCTGCGGTTGTCGCGGATAATGACGATACTGACGCCGAGCAGATAGAGGATCGCCAGGACGGTTAGGAGCGTGCCGTAATCCCAGTCATAAATGGGGGACATCTATGTCTACCCTGCCGATTTGCCGGCTTGTTGGCCGGCTTGTTTGACTGATGCTTGCCGGCGAGACGCAACCGCGAGTCGCTCCGCGAGCTTACACGCGCTCAAAACGCTCCACATCTACCACAAAAATCGTCGCCCCGCCCATGCGCTTTTCCACGGGCGTGGGGATATGCACTTCGCCCGGCTCCATCACCGGCGGCAAGGGCGTGACGAACTGCACGCGGTCCGGGCAGCTCTCGCGGATGATCTCCAGCGCCTCGTCCACGCGCTCGTCGTCCACGCCGCAGAACACGGTGGTATTGCTCAGGCGCAGAAAGCCGCCGGAGGAGGTGGTCACCGTGGCGGAGAAGCCGCGCCGCGCCAGGCGGTCGAGCAAGTTGCGCGTGTCGTCG
>JBBSBO010000859.1:0-1621 GCA_038251215.1 Caldilineales bacterium | reverse complement strand
TGATTGCCGCCGTCCTTGTCCATCACCCACACGCGCCACGTCCCCGCCGTGTTTTGCGCCGTGCGGTTGCTCAGGTAAACGATGTGCTCGCCGTCCGGACTCCACGCCGGGGACACGTTACTGGGGAAGCTCTCCGCCAGGGCGAAGGGCGGCTGCGTCAGCGCGTGCAGCCCGCTGCCGTCCGGGTTGACGACATAGATCTCCCAGTGGCTGGCTTCGCGCTGGTGAAAGGCGATCCCCCCCGCCTGGTTGGCGGTGCGCGGCTGCCAGTCCGGGTCCAGTTCGTATTGCTTCAGGATGTCGAAGTAGACCAGCTGCGTGTCCGCCCCGGGCGCGTCCTGGGTGATCTGGAGGCCGCCCAGCGACTGGTAGACGACGCCGTCCACGCTCCAATCCGGCGCGCCGGCGTATTGCAGCACGGGCAGGTCCTCGTACTTGCCGCCGTCGGCGGAGACGCGCGCCAGCGCGGGCTGCCGTTCGCGCTCCGGGAATTCGCCGGAGGGCAACTCGGACGAAATGCCGCAGCGCGCGGGGTCGTTCTTGCACAGGATATACTCGTCGCCGCGCACGAACACGACCCAGCGCCCGTCGGGACTCCACTTGGGCGAGCGCAGATGTTGGCGTCCGCCGAAGATCAGCCGCTCCTCGCCGCTCGCCACGTCTATGACGTAGACGCCGTTCTCGCCGCCCTCGCGCGTGAAGGCGACCTGGCTGCCGTCGGGGCTGAGCGAGGGGTCAAAGCCGCCGGTGAGCAAGCGCAGCTCGCCCGTCGCCAGGTTATAGAGCGAAATGTCCCCGCCCCACACCGTTTGGATCACCAACGTGCCGCTGAGGCCGGTGGCAGAGCCGGAGGATTGACCTGTGGGCGCGGGTCGCGAGCGCAGCGGCGGCACGGGCAAGCCGCGGCGATCCGCTGTGGGCGCGGGCGTGGCGGATTCCGAGGCGAGCGTGGGCGTAAACGTGGCAGTAGCGGCAACGCTGCCGAAGACCGGGGCGCCGCTCACATCGCTGCGCACGGGTAGGCTGCTCAGGTCCGCGCCCGCCTCCATATACTCCGCCGCCACCCAGCCGAAGCCGTCCGCCAGATCCGGCCTCTCAATTTGCAGCCAGTCGCCGTCGGCGCTGCGCCCCAGCAGGCGATAGACCTCATCCGGCTGCGCCTTAGCGAGCACGGGCTGCGAGGCGTCGGGGCCGGAGCGCACGTTGAGCCGTCCGCCCTCCACGCGCACGCGCGCCGTGGGCAGCGCGCCCACCGGCGCGGTGAGGGGCATGCCGCCTTTGCTTTCGCCGGCAGATGACATTAGTCCTGCCGCGGTCGGAGTAGGTAGCAGCGCCAACTGCGCCGCGCCGGTCGCCGCGGGCAGGGCGAGCGTCGGCGCCGGTGTGAGCGGGATCAGGACGATCTCGCGCGGCTGCAAGCGTGCGGCGTCGAACACAATCGCCGCATCCGCCGCCACCCAACCGCTCAGGCCGGACTCCGCTGTGACATAGAGCCAGGCATCGTCCGCCGAGCGCGCCTGCACCGAGAGCAACACGCCCTGCGCCAGCCGCCCCACGAACTGTCCGCCCTCGTCCCACACATCCGCGCCGCCCAGGCCGACCACGCCCTCGATACGCTCGA
>JBBSBO010000858.1:0-1623 GCA_038251215.1 Caldilineales bacterium | reverse complement strand
GTGGCGGTGTGGTTGCGCATGATGTCCCAGCGCCGTTCGGTGTCGATCACGGCGACGGCGGGGTCGCCCACGCAGACGGTGCCCGCCGTGACTTCGCCAATGTGGACGATGAGGCCGGGGATGCGGCGGCGCGTGTCCGTCACCTGCACGCTCCAGGCGGGCATGTCCATGTCGTCGGGGAAGTAGTAGATCTCGCCGGTGTCGCTGATCTGCCCGCCGCTTTCGTAGTAGAAGGGCGTTTCGGGTAGGACGATCTCCACCTGCGCGCCGGCGTTCGCCTCCTGCGCGCGCACGCCGTCCGCCAGCAGGCCAATGACCGTCGTGTCGATCTCCGCCAGGTTTTCGTAGATCAGGTGCTTGACGCCTTCCGGCCCCAACTGCCCCTCGCGCTGCAAGTCCGCCAGCAGCGCGCCGTAGACGGAGACATCCTTGGCAGTTTTCTCTTGCACGGTGGCGCGGCTGCGGTCTTTTTGCTCGGCGAGCGCCACATGGAAGCCGGCTTCGTCCACGGTGAAGCCCTGCTCTGCGG
The DNA here is from genome assembly GCA_038251215.1 of Caldilineales bacterium. Classification (GTDB taxonomy): domain Bacteria; phylum Chloroflexota; class Anaerolineae; order Caldilineales; family Caldilineaceae; genus JASGTU01. The sequence goes on along the minus strand of JBBSBO010000858.1, from coordinate 1,094 downwards.
CGACGTCGCGCGTCAAGTCCAGCGGGAAGCCGTAGGTGTCCCACAGATGGAAAGCGCGGTCGCCGGGGATGACGCTGAGGCCGTCGCCGCGCAGCTGCGTCATGAGGTCGTCGAGGATGCTGAGGCCGGCGTTGAGCGTGCGCTGGAAGCGCTCCTCTTCCTCGGTGATGGCCTGTTGGATGAAGCTTTGCTTGGCGCGCAGGTCGGTATAATGGCCGCCCATCTGCTCGATAACCACCGCCGCGATCTGGGCGAGGAAGGGCTGCTCGAAGCCGAGCAGCTTGCCGAAGCGAGCGGCGCGGCGCAGGATCATGCGCAGCACGTAGCTGCGCCCCTCGTTGCCGGGCAGCACGCCGTCGGCGATCAGGAAGGTCATGGCGCGGCTGTGGTCGGCGATAGCGCGGTAGCGAACCAAGTTTTCGCGGCGCTGGACGTCGCTGTGGCCGAGCAACTGCTGGATGCGCTCCATGATGGGGGCGAAGGCGTCGGTGTCGTAGTTGTTGTCCTTGCCCTGCATGATGCTGGCGAGCCGTTCCAGCCCGGCGCCCGTGTCGACGCCCGGCGCGGGTAAGGGCACCATCTGTCCGTCCGGCTTCTGGTCGAACTGCATAAAGACCAGGTTCCAGATCTCCAGATACTCGTCGTCATAGTTGACGCCCTCGGCGTGCTGTGTGGCGAGGTCGCCCCAGTAGTAGTGGATTTCGCTGTTGGGGCCGCAGGGGCCGGTGTCGCCCATCGCCCACCAGTTGTCCTTTTTGCCGAAGCGCAGGATGCGCTCCGGCGCGGCGCCGACGTCGATCCAGAGCTTTTCGGATTCGTCGTCGTTCTCGAAAACCGTGAACCACAGCCGCTCGATGGGCAGTTGCCAGCGGTTGACGAGCAGGTCCCAGGCATATTCGATGGCCTGGCGCTTGAAGTAATCGCCGAAGGAAAAGTTGCCGAGCATCTCGAAGAAGGTGTGATGGCGCGGGCTGGGGCCGACGTTTTCCAGGTCATTGTGCTTGCCGCTGACGCGCATGCACTTTTGGCTGGTGACGGCGCGCTTGTAGGGGCGCTGCTCTACGCCCAGGAAGACGTCCTTGAAGGGGACCATG
>JBBSBO010000857.1:0-1626 GCA_038251215.1 Caldilineales bacterium | reverse complement strand
TTCCACAACGCCGCGCGCCACATCGCCCGCATCGTCGAGGAGTTCGGCGAGTTGTAGGCGCGGGTGCACCGGTGTTGGAGCAAGCAAGACGACACAAAAAACATCCCGGCGCTTCGGCTGCCGGGATGTTGGCTTTTATCCTGCCTACGAGCGGCCCTACCCCGCCGCCTAGCCCTTGAGCGCGCCCGCGGTCAAGCCCTGGATGAATTGGCGCTGGAAGATCACATAGAGGATGAGCACGGGCAGGCTAACGATGGTCGCGCCCGCCATGGTCAGCGCGTAGTCGGTGGTATAGCGCGACTGGAAGAACATCAGCCCCACCACCAGCGGGCGCAAGGCCTCGCGCTGCAAATAGAGCAGCGGCAGCAGGAACGAGTTCCACGCGTTGAGGAAGACAAAGATGCCCAGCGTGATCATGCCCGGCTTCGCCAGCGGCAAAATCACGCGCCAGAAGACGCCGAATTCGCCGCAGCCGTCCACGCGCGCCGCGTCGGACAGCTCATTGGGCAGTCCCTGGAAAAAGGCGCGCATGATAAAAATGCCAAAGGGCAGCCCCAATGCCGTGGACGGCACGATCATCGCCCAGTACGTGCCCAGCAGCCCAAAGCTGAGCAGCGTGTAATAGAGCGGGATCATGATCGACTGGAAGGGCAGGATCAGGCCGATCAGAAAGACGTAGAAGATCACGTTGCGGCCGTAGAACGTTTGCCGCGCAAAGGCATAGCCCGCCAACGAGGCAAACGCCACGGTGAAGGTCACGATCGGCAGCGTCACGATCACGCTGTTGAAGAAGTATTTGCCCAGCCGTCCTCGCGTCCATGCGTTGACGAAGTTCTGCAGCGTCGGCTCTTTGGGCCAAGCCAGCGGCGTGGCGGAGATTTCGAGCTGCGTCTTGAGCGCGGTCGCATAGACCCAAAACATGGGGATCAGCACGAGGATGGCGATGCCGATCAAAAGCGCATAGATGCCCGCCTGGGCGAGGATTGCCGTCGTACTGCGCCGCTTGCGGCGCACAGTGTGCGTGGTCATGCAGTTTCGCTCCGTTGACGAGGGCCTGCCGCTCGGAAAGGGCTAGGCCTTAAACTTCTCCCACGTTGCCGCGCTCGCGCAGCGTGATGAACGTATACGACGCCAGCATAGACAGGACCGTGATCACCAAGGTCAGAGTCGCCCCATAGCCGACTTGGCTTTGCTTGAAGGCCATCTGATAGGTGTAGGTCGCCAGCACTTCGGTGGCGTTGGCGGGGCCGCCCTTGGTCATGATGTACACGATGTCAAAGACGTTGAAGCCGCCGATCAGCGGATCGGCCGTGAGCATGGTCAAGCTCGGGCGGAGCTGCGGCACGGTCACGTTGAAGAAGCGCTGCACCGTGTTGGCGCCGTCGATCTTGGCCGCGTCGTGCAATTCCATGTCCACATTTTGCAGGGCGGCGAGCAGGATCACAAAGCAAAATCCCCAATAGGCCCACAGCGCCGCCAACAACAGCGCATACAACGCCAGGTTGAGGTCGCCCAGCCAGCCGCGCGCCAAGCTGCCCAGCCCAATCGCGCGCAGCACGGTGTTGATCGGCCCAAACAGGGGATGGTAGATCCAGCTCCACACCATACCCACCACCACACCTGCCA
>JBBSBO010000856.1:0-1627 GCA_038251215.1 Caldilineales bacterium | reverse complement strand
TCTCCAGCAGAGGCCAGTCCTCGTCGCGCGCGCTGGTGAAGGGATGGTGGACGGCTTGCCAGCGCTCCAGTTCTTCGTCGTACTCCAAGAGCGGGAAGTCGATCACCCAGCAGAAGGCGAGCACGTCCGGGTCGATCAACCCGGCGCGGCGCCCGATCTCCAGGCGCAAGTTGCTGAGGCTCTGCGCGGTGACCGCAGCGTCGGCAGCGACGAGCAGGATCAGGTCGCCAGGCTTGGCTTCGGCTGCGGCGGCGATGGCGCGCAGTTCTTCCGGGGTGAGGAACTTGGCGACCTGGCTGCGCAGGGCGTCGTCCGGCACGGGGCCGCTTTCGCCCAACTCGCCGGTCACGCCGATCCACACCAGGCCCTTGGCGCCGTATTGTTTGACGAACTCGGTCAGCTCGTCGATCTCGCGGCGCGGCAAGTCCGCTCCGTCGGGATAGACGACGCCCTTGACCTGCCCGCCGCTCGCGACCGCGCCGCTGAAGACGGCGAACTGGCTGTGGCGCACGGCGTCGCTGACATCGAAGAGCGGCTGGCCGAAGCGCAGGTCGGGGCGGTCCACGCCATAGCGGGCGAGGGCGTCGGCATAGGTGATCACGGGGAAGGGCGTTTGCAGGATGCGCTTGGGGCTGATCTCGGCGCTCAGTTCGATGAGCATGGCCTCGATCAGGGCGCGCACATCCGCCGCATCGACGAAGCTCATCTCCAGGTCGAGCTGGGTGAATTCCAGTTGTCGGTCGGCGCGCAGGTCTTCATCGCGGAAGCAGCGTGCGATCTGGAAGTAGCGCTCGATGCCGGCGACCATGAAGAGCTGCTTGAGCTGCTGCGGGCTTTGCGGCAGCGCGTAGAAGGAGTGCGGGTGCATGCGGCTGGGCACGACGAAGTCGCGCGCGCCCTCCGGCGTGCTCTTGATCAGGATGGGCGTTTCGATTTCCAAGAAGTCGCGCTCGGAGAGGAACTCGCGGATGAAACGCACCAGGTGATGTCGCAGGGTTAAGTTCGCCAACATGCGCGGGCGGCGCAGGTCCAAATAGCGGTATTTCAGGCGTAGCGACTCGTCTACGTCGTCGGCATTGCCGCTGATATAGAAAGGCGGCGTGCGCGCCGGGTTGAGGATGGTGATGGCGTCCGCCACCACTTCGACGGCGCCGGTCGCCAGATTCGGGTTCTCGAAGCCGGGCGGGCGTTGGCGCACCACGCCGCTCATCTGGACGACGTATTCGCTGCGCAGTTGGCCGGCGAGGTCGTGGGCTTCGGCTGTGGCATCCGAATCGATGGTCACCTGCGTGATGCCGAAGCGATCGCGCAGGTCGACGAAGATCAGGCCGCCATGATCGCGGCGGCGGTTCACCCAGCCCGCCAGGGTGACGTGTTGCCCCACATGTTCCAGGTTCAGTTCACCGCAGGTGTGTGTTTTTAACATAATCAATGAGTCCCCAGTGCTGCTGACGAGCGACGTGCTGATGGGCGACGTGCTGATGGGCGACCTGCTGATGAGCGGACGATAGTCGCCATGATAAGTTTACGCCATTATAGATGGCGCGGTGACGCAGTGCAATTCTCGGGCCGGCATCGGGCGGAACTAGGGCCGAATCCGGCAGCCGAGAATTTGATCGGCGGCGCG
>JBBSBO010000855.1:0-1635 GCA_038251215.1 Caldilineales bacterium | reverse complement strand
CCGGAGGCCAACGTCCCGCCCAGCCGCCGCCCCCGCCGTCCGACCTGCCCTTGCCCGACGCCGCGCCCTGGGTGCTAATTACGCTGGGCACCAGCTTTAACCAAGACCCGAACTTCTTTGTCGCCGCCGCCCACGCCGCCCGCCGGATGGGCTGCCTGCCCCTAATTGCGCTCGGCGCCGACCCGTCCGCGGCCTGGGTGCAGGCGCTCCTGCCCAGCCTGCCGCCCGAAAGCGTGGTGCGCGCCCGCTTCAACTTCGCCGCCGTCCTGCCGCACACGGCCGCGGCCATCCATCACGGCGGCGCGGGTACGACGCATGCCCTTGTCATCCACGCCGTACCGCAGATCGTGGTGCCCCATGCCGCCGACCAGAACCGCCAGGCGCGCGCCGTGGCGCATACCGGCGTGGGCTTCTACATGCCACCGCCGCGCACGACGCTCAACAACCTGGTCAATTGCCTATCGGCCCTGCTGCCCGACCTGTCGGCGCACCGCGTCTATGCGCGTCGGCTGCAAGAGGAATTCCACGCCCTGGGCGGCATCCCCGCTGCAGCCACGATGTTGGAAGAGGCGGGGCGGTAAAAACAAGCAAACCGCAAAGAGCGCAAAGGGCGCGAAGAACAGCAAAAAGCAAGGAAAGAATTTACCGCAGAGGACGCGAAGCACGCAGAGGACAGCGGGAGAAAGGCTTGGGGCATCCCGTGCGGGTTCCCAACTCATCAGCAGCCAATACAACGGTACAAGAATGACAAAATGACAGACAGGAAGGGGAGAAGCCTGTGCAAGCGCTGATCGACCGCATTCGCCGCGAAGGCCGCAACCTGGGGCGCGGCATCTTGAAGGTAGACGGCTTCGTCAACCACCAGCTCGACCCCATCTTGACGATGGAGATGGGCAGCGAGTTCGCACGCCGCTTTGCCGCCGCTGGCGTGGAAGGCGTCACCAAGATCATCACCGCCGAGGTCAGCGGCATTGCGCCCGCCTTTGCCACGGGCTGCGTGCTGGGCGTCCCCGTCGTCTATGCGCGCAAGACGCGGCCCATCACCATGCAGACCGGCGCCTATACCGCCGAGGCGCCCAGCCACACCAAAGGCGGCATCGTACAGCTGATTGTCTCGCCGGAATACCTCGTGCCGGCCGACCGCGTGCTGCTGATCGACGACTTCCTCGCCAGCGGGCAGACGATCGCCGCGCTGGCTGCGCTGATCGACCAGTGCCACGCCACGCTGTGCGGCATCGGCTGCATCATCGAGAAGAGCTTTGAAGGCGGGCGCGAACTGCTGGCGGACCTCGACGTGCCCATCGTCGCCCTCGCCACCATCGACAGCATGGACGGGGCCGACATCATCGTGCGCGACGCCTAGCGGTTTGCTTTCTTACAGCCTTACGCGCCGCAGACGCAGCGCGTTGCTCACCACGCTGATACTGGAGAAGGCCATCGCCCCCGCCGCCAGGATGGGGTGCAGCTCGCGCAAAAAGCCCGGCGCCCAGGCGAACGGGGCCAACACGCCCGCCGCTATCGGGATCAGCGCCACGTTGTAGCCAAAGGCCCACGTCAGGTTTTCACGGATTTTGCGCATGGTCGCCTTGGAGAGCTTGATCGCCTGCGGCACGCTGCGCAGGTCCCCGCGCTTCT
>JBBSBO010000854.1:0-1636 GCA_038251215.1 Caldilineales bacterium | reverse complement strand
TGAGCGCGGGCGCACAGGCAAGATGGATGGTCAAATGAGGGGTCTGGCGAGAATGCCAGGCCCCTTGTCTTGCCAAAGACGCAAGTTCGTTCAAGAATAGATGGACGAAAATAGACGGGCGAAGAGTTTGTCGGCGTCGAACCGTAAGGATACACAGGAGAGCGCATGACGGATCACCCCGCGCCGGGGACTGACGACGATCGCCTAGAGCCGGGCAGCCTGTGGCGCTTGGCCTGCGCCGCGCGCGCGGCTGCGGCGGCAAGCGGCGCGCTGCGCCCGATCGCCACCACGCGCAGCACGGTGGAGCAGGCGGGCATCCCCTTTGCCGTGTCGCTGCCCGCCAGGCCGACGCCGCTCGCCCGCGCCGAGGTGGAGAAGCCCGCCTATCGCGAGGACGGTTTTGACCCCTTCCTGCCGCCCTATGACCCGGCGCTCTACGTCAGCGGGTTGACGCCGACGCATGTCTGCCTGCTGAACAAGTACAACGTACTCGACTGTCATCTGCTGGCGGTGACGCGCGCCTTCGAGCATCAGGAGACGTGGCTGACCCTGGCGGACTTTGCGGCGCTGTGGCTGTGTTTGGCGGAGTTCGACGCGCTGGCCTTTTATAACGCGGGCAAGGCGGCGGGCGCCAGCCAGCGCCACAAGCATCTGCAAGTCGTGCCGCTGCCCTTGCTGCCCGGCGAGAGCAGCCTGCCCGCCGCGCCCGCCTTCGAGGCCGTGCGCTGGGCCGGCGACTTCGGCGCGACGCCCGCCTTTCCGTTTGTCCATGCGCTCGCCCGCCTCGACCCGGCCTGGACCGCCGCACCGCAGGAGGCTGCGCAGCACACGCTGGCGCTCTATTGGGCGCTGCTGGCACGCGTGGGCGTTCCCCGGGGCGAGGGCGCGCGCCAGACGCGGCCCTATAACTTGTTGATGACGCGCCAGTGGATGCTGCTCGTGCCGCGCCGCCAGGAGGCGTGGGGCGGTATCGCCGTTAACGCCCTGGGCTTTGCCGGCTCGCTGATGGTGTGGGACGCGGCGGGGCTGCGCCTGCTGCGCGAGGCGGGGCCGCTCAGCGTACTCGCCGCCGTGAGCGAGTTGCGATAGGCCACTGATGACACAGATCGAACGGATTCACCCGGATCACAATTCACCCGGATCACGATAGATGCAAAGATTGCCTAAAAAATCTGCTTTGATCTGTTCGATCCGTTAAATCAGTGGCCTATCTCTTTTCGATCCACGGCGCGGGGGGCGGTTCGGCCTGGCGCGGCAGGGCGCGGCCGTTGACCAGCGTCAGCGTGTTGCGCAGCATCTGGCGGCCGTCGCGGCGTTGGCCTAATACATCGTGGAACGAGAATTCCCCTTGCTCCAACTCAAAGAGGGCGATGTCGGCATAGGCGCCAGGGCGCAGCGTGCCGATCTCGCCCGTCAGGCCCAGCACCGCGGCCGGGCGACTGGTCGCCGCCTCGATCACCTCCGCCAAAGAGAGACCCAGCGCCATGAACTTGCTCAGGCAGGTGGGCAGGTCGTAGAGCGGGCCGAGGATGCTCAACTGGTGGATGTCCGACGAGAGGACGTGCGGCCGATAGCCCGCGGCGAGCAGCGCCTCGGCGCCGACGAAGGAGAAGGAGCCGGCCCCGTGCCCGATGTC
>JBBSBO010000853.1:0-1639 GCA_038251215.1 Caldilineales bacterium | reverse complement strand
CTTCGTCGGCAAAGTAGCCCTTGGCGTCGGCGATGTAGAAGGCCGAGTAGATCGTGACAGGCACATGGCCCACGCGCACGGTTTGCAGATCGGCGGCGGGCGTCGCATCTTGGGCGGGGGCCGGCGTAGCGGCAGCGGGCGCCGGTTGCGGCTGGGCTACGGGCGCGGCGCAGGCCGTGAGGATGAGTGCGAGGATCAGCAAGGGTAACATGAGTCTGCGCAAAACCATCTTGTGTCTCTCCTTTGACAACGGTTTACTCTCGTTGTGGCTGCCAGGGTTCTGGACGGACGATGGCGGGCGTTACGCCCGGAAACCTACTGCGATGCTTGGCGATCCATGTATAGATAGCATCTTCGGCGCGCCCAATCAGTGGCAGATTGTACATTCCGGCACAAATACGCCCGTGTCCCAGCAGCGCGTCTAAAGCGACATTGAGGGCGGCGGCTCCGCGCGCTTTGTCACCGCCCGGCGTGATCGCCCAGGCGGCCTGTTCGCATTCAGCCGTGGTCAGGCCGACTTCTTCCCGCACCCAACCCCACTGGAAGGGTGCGATGTACAAGCGGCGCCGGCGATCCAGCCGGCGTAAGCCAGAGGCAATGGCCGTTCAAAAGCCTCACGTCCCGTCGAAGATCAGGATCGTCGCCTCGGCCGGCAACTGTTGAGCGGTAGGCATATCGTCTCCAAATTCACTTGCTTCTATGTCGTGCGCGTCAAGCGCCGCACTCCCTCCGGCGCGGCGACGATGACTTCGTCCGCCATGCCCAAGAAGAGGCCATGCTCCACCAGCCCGGCGCGGCGACTCAATTCTTTTGCCAGCTGCTCGATGTCGTCAATCGGGCCAAAGCGACAATCCAGGATCAGATTGTCCTGATCCGTGCGATAGGGCGCGCCCTGGGCGGTAGTGCGCACCGTCACCTCCGCGCCGAGCGCCTGCAGAAAACGCAGGTGTGTGCGCCACCCAAACTCAAGCGCCTCGATCGGGATGGGCCAGTGCTCGCCTAGCTTGGGCGAGAGCTTCGTATGGTCAACGATCAGCACGAGCCTGCGGCTGGCCTGGGCGACGATCTTCTCGCGCAGCAAGGCGCCGCCGCCGCCCTTGATTACGTTGAGCTGCGGGTCTACCTCGTCGGCCCCGTCTACGGTCAAATCGAGGGCCGGGCATTCGTCCAGCGAACTCACGCGCAGGCCGAATTGCCGTGCGCGATCTTCCACGGCGCGCGACGTGGCGACGCCCACTAGATTGGGCAGTTCGCCCGCCGCCACGCGCTGCGCAAGCAACTCTAGAAAGATCGCCGCGGTGGAGCCGCTGCCCAGCCCAAGCGTCATGCCCGGCTCGACCAGTTCGACGGCTGCTGCGGCAGCTTTGGTTTTCAAATGCTCGAGAGAAGAGGATGCCATAGCTCTCCAATCTGGCGAAGCGCTTAGTCGGACGGCCCCGCGACGAACCATGCAGCGATTAAAGTCCTAGCGTAAACTCCGCTGGGCGCTGTGTGCTGCGATTATATCACCGGGCCGATTGTCTACGTAATGTGTATCTCATTGGCGCACGCGCGCCGCTCAGCGCACCTCGAAAATAGCCTCTACCTCGACGGCGTAGTCGAAGGGGATCTGCATGCCGACGGCGCTGCGCGCATGACG
>JBBSBO010000852.1:0-1642 GCA_038251215.1 Caldilineales bacterium | reverse complement strand
TACCGCCCGGATAGCCGCCCTCATAAAAATCTTGGACGGTGATCGCAACAGCCGACGGGTTCATATTTGTAACGGCGTAGACTGTAGTTTCCGTATATGTATGGCGAATCGGCAAAGTCAACTGAACCAAGACCGCATCTGATCCTGTATCAGCCAGAGAGACATCGTTCATCGCCATCATTAGCAACGCCAACAACAGGGCACTCAGACCTAGTAAAAACTGTGCTTTTCTGAACATCGTGGCTTCTCCTGAGTAATGCGCACCGGCATATCTACCCGGCCCTTGTCGCCGGTGGCTTGCTGCGATTTCACCCCCGCCCATACCGCTCCAGCAGCCGATACAGCGCACCCGCGCCGAACTCCAGCGCGGCGACGGGCACGCGCTCGTCGGCCCCGTGTACCGTGGGGCCGGAGTTGAAGTCCGCCGGCAGCTTCAGCGGCAGCCAGCCGTAGTTCTGAATGCCCAGCCGCGCAAACATGCGCCCGTCGGTGAAGCCCGCCACCATCGCCGGGATGGGGATGCCGTCGGGGTCCGCCTCTTGGAGCAGCTCCTGCAAGAGCGGCAAGAGGCTCAAATCCGGCTCGGCTTGGCCCGGGTCGTGGCGCAGCACGTCCAGGCTGAAGTCGTCGCCCAGCAGGGCGCGCAGCTCCGCCTCGAAGTCGGCGGACGTGTAGCCGGGCAGCAGCCGCCCGTCCAGTTCCAGGTCGATGCGGCTGGGGATCACGTTGGTCTTGTCGCCGCCGTGCACCACGGTGGCGTTGACCGTGTTGTGCAGCAGCGCGTCCAACATGCGCGCCTGGCGCACGCCCAACGCGGCCAGCTCGTCCAGCGCGGCGTCGCAGCGCGCCGGGTCGAGCAACTGGCGCAGCAACGCGGCCTGCGCCGCGGGCGCGGACGCGGCCAAGCCCTCCACCATTCGCTCGATCACCGGCGTGATGTGGACGGGCAGTCGCTGCGCGTCCAGCGTGGAGAGCACGCGGCCCAGCTTCGCCATGGCGCCCCCGCGCAGCGGCGTGGAGCCGTGCCCGCCCGGCCCGCTGAGGCCGGCGCGCATCCAGCAAACCTGCTTCTCCGCCACCGCGATCAAATAATAGCGCCGGTCGAAGAGCATCTGCGAGGCGCCGCCGCCTTCGCCGATGGCATAGGCCGCCCCTTCGAACTGCTCGGCGTGCTGCTCGGTCAGGAAGCGTGCGCCGTAGTCGCTGCCCGCCTCCTCGTCCGCCATCACCGTCAGGATCACGTCGCCCGCCAGCGTCAACCCCTCGACTTTGGCGCGCAACACCACCGCCAACATCATCGCCACGCCGCCCTTCATGTCCAGCGCGCCGCGCCCCCACAGATAGCCGTTGTGGACTTCTCCGGCGAACGGCGGATGCGCCCAGCTTTGGTTGGCCGTGGTCACCACGTCGACATGGCCTTGCAGCACCAGCGCGGGCGCCTCGCCGCGGCCCGCCAGCCGCGCCACCAGGTTGGGCCGCCGCGGATCCTTGGCGAGCAGCGTGGTGTGGAAGCCGGCCTCGACCAGCAGGTCGTTGATATAGGCGATGCAGGCCGCCTGGTTGCCGGGCGGGTTGGTCGTGTCAAAGCGCAGCAGCGTTTGCAGGATGTCGGCGCTGCGCGCATAGATGGGGTCGCTCATAG
>JBBSBO010000851.1:0-1642 GCA_038251215.1 Caldilineales bacterium | reverse complement strand
GCCAGGGGCAGCGCCTCGAACTGCGCGCCGCACCACGCCACCGCCTCCGGCAGCGTCTTGCCGCCCGTGCGCACCGCCTAGAGGATGCGCGCCAGGCCCGCGGCGTAGAGCGCGTCGGCCGCGCCCTTGTGCAGCTCGTAGGGGCGGAAGCGGTACAGCAGTTGTTGCAGCAGATCGAGCGCCACCGAGCCGTTCCACGCCGCCACGCGCAGCCGCACGGGGTGATCGCCCAGCCCCGCATACGAATTGCCGGAGGTGGGGCTGACGAGATCCACCTCTGCCAGGCCATGCTCGTCCAGCAGGCGACGCTGCAACACGGAGTATTGGCCGAAGCGACAGGGGCCGGGCGCGGTCGGCATGAGCATGGCGGAGCGCTGCGGGTCGAAGTCCGCGGCCTGCGCCCGCTGGATCATATCGCCCATCGTGATCAGGCAGGGCGCGCACTCCTTGCCCAGCACCAGGTCCAGCCCAATTTTGACGGAGGCCGCGTCCGGCTCCGGCAGCACCTCGGCGCGCACGTCCAACGACTCCAGCACGGCCTGCATCAGGAACGAATGATCCGACATATAGGGGATATAGACAGTTTTTTCCGCCAGCTTCGGGGCAGGGGCTTGGGCCAGCGCCATTATTCGCCTCCCTGGCGGCGCACGGCCGCGCTCACCTTGTCGACGCCGGCGTCTTGGCCCGCGCCCGCGCCGTTGCGCCCATTGTCCTTGTGACCGTTGCCATTGCCATGTCCATTGCCGTTGTGACCGTTGCCGGCGTACAGCGTCAATTCGGGCAGGTCGAGGATCGCCTGCGCCCTGGTGTGCGAGCCTGCGGCTACGGGGGCATTTCTTGCCGCCGAGGCTGCGACCCATTGGCTCGTCTGCAAGCTCTCCAGAAAGGCCTCGCAGCGCGTGACGATGCCCGCTTCGCCTGTGTGGTCGTCCACTTCCAGTTCCAGGAAGGGCGTGCCCGTCATCATGCGGCGGAAGTAGCTGAGGATGAACGAATCCGGCCCGCAGTTAAAGCTCGTCACGTAGATGGCGTGCAGGCGCGCGTCCTGGCGGATCAGCGCGGCCGCGGCGAGGATATCCTGCCCGCAGCGCCAGAACATGCCGCTGTACTCGTCCGACACATCCACCTCCGCCACCGGCAGGAAGTCCATGGGGATGGGCAGGGCGCCGAGCTTGCGCAGCTCATAGGGCAGGTTCTGGCTCACGCCGGGGTCGGTGGTGTTGTAGGGGCGGCCCACCAGCACGATGGCGGGGTGCTTGTCGTCGAGCTGCGCCAGCGCCTCGCGCCCGCGCGTGCGCAGGTCGGCATAGAAGGCGTGCTGTGCATCGTGCCCGGCGGCGTCCGCCCGCGCCATGCGCTTATAGGGCACGCCCAACTCCTGGGCTAGGACGCGCAGGTCCTGCCGCCGCATCTCCTCCCACTGCAAATGCAGCGGCGTGGTGATAACCTTGACGTCGCCCGTGTCGATGCCCGCCGCCACCATGTTGCCCGCCGCGCGGATGAAGACGCAGTAGGTGTTTTCCGTCTGGCCCGGGCTTGCCTCGTCGCGGTTGATTACGGCGGGCATAAAGAGCACGTCCACGTCCTTCTCCAGCAGCTCCACCACGTGCCCATAGGCCAGCTTGGCCGGATAGCACGTCTC
>JBBSBO010000850.1:0-1645 GCA_038251215.1 Caldilineales bacterium | reverse complement strand
TGATTCGTTCGGCTACGTCGCCGTGCAAAATGAAATCGACCCGGCTACGCTCGTCACGATGGCGCGCGCACAGAATGTGGCGGCGCTGTTCAACACGACGACCAGCGAAGATGACGCAGTTTTGACCGCAGGCGTGGCTTCGAACCCCTACGCCATCGGCTTTGTCGGGTTTGCGCCCTATTTGGACCAGGCCGACGCTCTGCGCGCCGTCAAGGTGGAGGGCGTGGCGCTAGAGCCGGAAACGGCGAAGTCGGGCCAATATCCGCTGGCGCGCCCGCTCTTCCTCTATACGACGGAAACGCTCCTCAAGAACAATCCTGCCTTGGCCGGCTACGTCAACTACTTCATCGAACACGCGCCCGAGGCGCTGGCGGACGCCGGCTATTTCCCCATGACCAAAGAAGAAGCCGCGGCGAGCGCCGCCTTGCCGCCCAGCGCGCCGAATGCCGAAGCCGCCCGCAGTGGCAGCGTGGCGGTGGCGGGCAGTTCCACGGTGTCGCCCCTGGCGCTGACCATCGCCGAAAAATACAAGCAGGACGGCTTCGAGGGTCAGATCACCGTTGACAGCATCGGCAGCAAGGCGGGCTTTCAGCGCTTTTGCGTGGAGGGAACGTCCGACCTGGCGCTCGCCAGCCGCGCCATGACGCGCGCCGAGGTGGACCTGTGCCGCACAAAAGCCAGACGCGTACCGGTAGAAATTCCTATCGCCACGGATGCCATCGCGGTAATGGTCAGCCATGAAAACAGCTTCCTGCAAGAGGTGAGCTTGGCGCAGTTGCAACAGATCTTCCTCAGTGCGGAAAAGTGGTCCGACGTAGACCCGAGCTGGCCCGACCAGCCCATCGTGCGCTATGTGCCCGGGCTAGACAGCGGCACGCTCGATTTCTTCGTCGGCCACGTCTATGGCGACACGACGTTGGCGGATCTGGAGCAGGAAGACCTGCTGCATGTCCTGGCGGCGAATGTCTCTGCCGGGCGGCTGCGCGCGCTGGAGGCTGGACAGCCAATGGTCGAACGTACGCGCCAGGAGATGTATGACCTCGTCTTGGCCGAAGTTGTAAAGCCAACCATTGTGCAGTCGTGGCCGCTCTATCAGTCGCTCTTCTCCAAGGCGGAGATCGAGGCGACGGCTGCTGCCATTCCCAAGGCAGAGCTGGAATGGCGCAACTGGATTTCTTGGGACTTTATCACATCACCGCAAAGCTCCAACCCGGCTGTGGCAGGCGTGCGTACGGCCATCCTCGGTTCGCTGTGGGTCGTGCTGATCTGTATGCTCTTTGCCGTGCCGCTTGGCATCGGTACGGCGGTCTATCTGGAAGAATACTCTCAGAAAAACTGGTTCAGCAGCCTGGTGAGTACCAATATCAACAATCTGGCCGGCGTGCCCTCGATTATTTACGGCCTATTGGGTCTGGCGATCTTTGTGCGCATGATGGAGCCGCTCACCAGCGGCGCCTTCTTCGGCGCCTCCGACCCGACCACGGCCAACGGGCGTACAGTGATCTCCGCCGGCTTGACGCTGGGGCTGCTGACGCTGCCGCTGATCATCATCAACGCTGGTGAGGCGATCCGCGCCGTGCCTCCTTCATTGCGCGAAGCGAGCTATGGGCTGGGGGCCACGCGTTGGCAAACGGTGTGGCATCAT
>JBBSBO010000849.1:0-1646 GCA_038251215.1 Caldilineales bacterium | reverse complement strand
TGGGCAGCGTGCGCAGTGCGGCGGTGACTTCGTCCAGCACCTCCTGGTTTTCGCCTTCCAGGTTGAAGCGCAGCCGTGCCACGCCGTGGCTGGCGACGGCCTCGACGCGGTGCAGCGTGAGGCGCGGCAGCCGGGCGTAGATCTGGCGCACGGCGTCGCCCAGCAGGCCGTCCTCGTCGTGCCCGGTCAGCTCGATCTGCGCCAGCGTGTTAAGGCGCGGCTGCAGGCGCCAGCTCAGGGGGACGGCCTCGCCCTCGCCTTCCTGCAGGCGCGGGCAGTCGGCGCGGTGCAGGCGCAGGCCCACGACCTCGCCGCGACGGCGGGCGAGCAGCCCGGCGATGTCGTCGCCCGGGCGCGGGCGGCAACACTGCGCCACCTGCACTTGACCGGGGCGGATACCCAGCGTGCGCGGCAGCCGCACTTGGCGCACAACCTCGTCGGCGAAGAGCGGGTGCAAAATCTGATCGGCGACGACGCGCCCGGCCGCGATGTCGGCGAGCAGGTCTTCGACGCGGCTTAGCTTGAGGCGGCGCATGGCCTGGACGCTGGCTTCGGTGATGCGATGCTCCGGCACGTGAAAGCCGTAGTGGTCTTCCAGCGCCTTGCGGCGCGCGTCCAACATGCGCTGCCCCTGATCCACGCCGCGCTCGTGGCGGCGCAGGAAGCGCTCGATGCCGGTGCGGGCGCGGCCCGTGTGCGCGGCGTTGAGCCAAACCTGGGTGGGGCCGGGTGCGTGCGCGTCGTGCTGCAAGGCTACCAGGTCCAGATGATGCAGCGGCGTATTCGGCTCCACCAACTCGTCGTTAATGTAGAAGGCCTCGCATTGGTCGGCCAAATCGCTGTGTACGTTGTAGGCATAGTCGACGACGGTGCAGCCGCGGCGGAAGCGAAAAAGCTGCCCCTGCGGGCTGAAGACATAGAGCGTCTCCGGCAGCGAACCCGGCGCGGCGCTTTCAATCTGCTCGCGGCCGGAGGCGGCGTCATGCCACCAGGCGTGCGGCAGGTCGACGTCGAGCCGGCGGCGCATCACAAGCGCGGCTAAGCCCCAGGCGTTGACCTCCTCCATCTCCGGCGTGCAGATGCGGAAATTGACGCGCAGCCGCTGCCCGGCAAGCTCCGCCGTGACGGAGGTGTGCAGGCCGCGCGTGCCGTCAATGTGCGCGTGGTGCAGACTGTCGGCGAAGCTGCCGTCGATGGGCTGGAAGAGGCTGTGCAGCGGGGCGAGGGCGCGATAACACTCCTCCAGCGAAGCGACGAGGATCGTCACGTCCAGCAGCGGCTGCCAGGGCAGCGCCCGCGCACGCGCGCGGATGGGGTCGCAGCATTCCGCCACGCTATCATGGCGGCGCTGGAGGGCGGCAGCCGGAAAGTGCGGAGCCAGCGTCGCGGCAAGCGCCTCAAACGCACGATCTTGCAGGCTCTCGACGGCGGCTGCGCCCGGCTCCTGGCTGCGCCACAGCCACAGGTCGACTTCTTGCTTGAGCGCGTGCATGCCCAACATGCCCAGGAAGGGGCTGAGCAGCGTGCGCGCTTCGTCGATAAACAGATGCGGATGGCCCGCATGGCCCCCGCGCGCGGCATGAAAGCGCTCCCAGAGGACGGCGACGGCGAGAAAGGCCAGTTCGGGGTCGGCGTAGGCGGCGGCG
>JBBSBO010000848.1:0-1653 GCA_038251215.1 Caldilineales bacterium | reverse complement strand
CGCGCTCTTTCTGGGGCCGTTCATAGCCGTGACGGCGACGGCGGCCTGGCTCTTCCCAGCGCGCGCCGAGGCGGACGCAGCTGCGAAGGCGGACGCGCGCCCCCGCGGTTCCCTGTGGCGGCTCGCCGGACTCATCGCGGCGTGGGCGCTGCTGGGCGGCCTGATCTTTGTGCTGCTGTGGCCCGCCATGTGGGTGGACCCCATCGGCAGCCTGCGCCAGGTGCTCGACGCGGCCAACGCCTACGCTGCCGAGGGTCATCTCAAGCCCACCTTCTACGCCGGCGAGGTCTATGCGGGCGACCCCGGCTTCAGCTTCTACCCCGTCACCTATCTGTGGCGCACCACGCCGGTCGTGCTGCTGGGGCTGATCCTGGCGCTGGGCAGCTTTGTGCTGCGGCGCAAACCCTTTGCGCAGGCCGGTCCGCGCTTCGTCACCGCCATCCTGCTGCTCTACGCCGTTAGCTTCCTGCTCTTTATGAACATCGGCGCCAAGAAGTTCGACCGCTATCTGCTGCCCGCATACCTGCCCCTCGCCTTGATCGCGGGCTGCGGCTACGCTGCGCTCGGCGCGTGGCTACAGGAAATATGGTCGAAACGTCGCGCTCGCCGCTCACAGGAAGACGAAAGCGGCGCGGCACGCCGGGCAGCCTGGCTGCTGCCGCTGATCTTCGTGGCGACGCTCGGCGCGCAAGCCGCCCTGGCGCTCTCCACTTTCCCCTACTATCTCAGCTACTACAACCCGCTGCTGGGCGGCGGCGCGCGTGCGCCCCAGGTGATGATGATCGGCTGGGGCGAGGGCGCCGACCAGGCGGGGCGTCTCCTCGACGCGCTGCCCGACGCCGAAAACCTGGTCGTCGCCTCCGGCTATACCAACGGACCTTTCTCGTACTTCTTCCGCGGCAAGACGCTGCCCATCACCTTCTGGCACGCGGCGGACTACGCTGTGGTCTACGCGCAGGACTGGCAGCGCCAACTGCCTTCGCGCCGCGCCATCGCCTACTTCAGCCGCCAGGAGCCGGCCTACGTCATCCACATCGACGGCATCGACTACGCGCACATCTACGACCTGCACGCCTTGCCCCTGCCCGACTATGTGACGGACTGGGGCATAACGGACCAAGCCAAGTCCATCCGCCTGGTCTCCTACCAACTGCCGGCGGCGTCCATTTCACCGGGCGAATCGTTCCGTGCTATATTCTACTTTGAGAACCGGGCGCCCATCGACGCCAACCTCAATGTGCTCGTGCGCATTGTCGGGGCGGATGGGCAGGAATTGGCGCGCAGCGAAGGCTGGCCCTGGGGCGCGGCGACCAGTTCGTGGGCGCAAGGCGTCGTCTGGCCCGATGGCCATGACCTGACGATTCCCCCCGGCACGCCGCCCGGCTATTATCGCGTCGAGGTCGGCTTCTATGACCCCACCACCGGCGAACTGCTGGACGCCGTGCAGGCAAGCAGCGGGGAACCGATCGACGACATCATAGCGTTGGATTTCATCCGCGTGGGCGAACCGCCCAGCCGCCCGGCCCAGCCCCTCCAGCCGCCGGCGGATCTGGGCAACGTGGTTCGCTTGACCGGCACGGACTGGCGCGAGGCGTCCGGCGCAAGCGTACGGCCTGACCGCCTGGCGCTGCACCCAGGCGAGGCGTTCGACCT
>JBBSBO010000847.1:0-1655 GCA_038251215.1 Caldilineales bacterium | reverse complement strand
GGGGCAGGCGAAGTCCATATCCGCCACCCACAAAGGTAGGACGTCCTCTGCGTAGCGCGTCCACTTGGCGCTGTCACTGTGGCGGCGGTCGATGGGTTGGTCAAAGTCGTATGCGGGCATGTGGTTTATCATCCAGTGGTGGAATAGGCTGGGCGTCGGCAGGGCGAGGCGCCCGGCGTCTTGGGTGCGAGCAATCTGCTACTTGGATCTACCCTTACTGCGGCGTGCGCGCGCGGGCCGTGACGCGCGAGGCTGTGTCGCGCGCGCCGGAGACGGCGCGGCCTTCTTCTCCTCTTTAGCCAGCGTGGCAATATCGTCGTAGTGCAGCGTGAAATGGCGCCGGCTGTCGGTGCGATAGGTGGCGCGGGCCATCGCCGTGGTGGCGATAGGGGCCGTAACAAAGAAGAGCGCGATCAGGATCACCATACCCGGCAGGCTGCCGGGGAAGAAAAAGCCCGCGCTCAGCAGCAACGCGCTGACGCCCAAGGTGGAAGCCTTGCCCGCCGCGTGCATGCGCGCATAGACGTCGGGCAGGCGCACGATGCCGATGGCGCTGACCAGGGTGAAGAAAACGCCAATCACGGCGAAGACAATGACGATGATTTCTCTTGGTGTCATGCCGAATATCCCAGGGTTACAGGTAGCGAGCGCGCGCCCGCAGGTCAGTCGTGATCAGAAGGAAACGGGCGTTCCGTGTGCTCGTATTCCCAGCCCTCTTCCGCTGATCTTTCCAAATAGCGGGCCAGGATGGTGGTGCCCAAGAAGCCGAGCACAGCCGTCACCATGGCGACGCTGAGCAGCGACGGCGCGTTGTCGCGCACCGCGAACAACACGATGATGCCCACGGCATGCACCGAAATCGTGTCAAAAGCAACCGTCCGGTTGGGTACGTTCGGCCCGATGAAGAGCCGGATAAAGCAGATGCCCAGCGAGATCGTCATCACCAGGATGAGGATCGCCAGGGCCGAGTCGAATGTCGCCATGTTATGCTCCTCGCGTAACGCGTAAAATAAGGCGCTCGAAGCCCTCGTGGATCGACGTGCGGAACTGTTCCGGGTCGCCCACGGTCAGGTTATGCACAAAGAGCACCTGCTGCCCCGTCTTGTTCTTGCCCAGGTCGACGCTGAGTGTGCCCGGCGTCAGGGTGATGGCACTGGCGAGCATGGTGATCTCCAGCCCGCTGGAGACAGTCAGCGGCACGGCGATGATGCCCGGGTCCAGCTTGAGCCGCGGCTGGATCACGAGCCAGGCGATATTGATGCTGCTCAGGATGATCTGCCACACCAGGTAGACAATGAAGTACGATCCCCAGATCTGCACGCGGCCATAGGTGCGGTCGATCAGCCCCAGGATCACAGCGCCGGCAAGATAGAAAACCACGTGGTCCCAATAGTTGCCGAAGAAGCGAAAGAGCCACGGACCCGCGGCTGCAATCAACAGGTTGATCACGAAAAACAGCGCTGTGCGGTTGGTTTCGGCGTGGGTGCTGCTATTCGCCATGGGCGCCTCCGGCATAGGTAATGGTGTCCGTGGGGGCAACTGCCTGGATGTAACCTTCGCGGTCCATGATCTGCTCGGCGGCGACCGTGAAGCCGCGGAAGACGGGGGCGTTGAACAGCCCGATGCCGATGCTCAAAGCGACGAGCAGCGCGATC
>JBBSBO010000846.1:0-1657 GCA_038251215.1 Caldilineales bacterium | reverse complement strand
TGCCGGACGGGGCCTGGCGCGACGTGGCGGTGGGGCTGAAGGATCAGCGCGCGCTGGCATACTACGCGCCGTGTTCGGGGCATACGTACGAATTTCGCATCCGCGCCCGCGCCGAGCAGCCGGAAGGATCGCATGGCGTGTCGCCCAATCAGCGCTATATCGGCGTGTGGAGCGACTCCATCGGCGTGCGCTTTGTGCAGGATGCGGCGGCGCCCGCGTCCATGCCCTTACCTGGCGACCTGTACCTGTTCTTGCCGCGAGTGTGCAATCAGGTGGAATGCTAAAAGGGCAAACCGCGAAGACGCAAAGGGCGCGAAGAACAGCCAAAAGCAAGAACAGCAAAAAGTGAACCGCGAAGGTCGCAGAGTACGCAGAGAGAAAGTGGAGCGGGTCTCTTTGGCAGGGGGCACGCAGGGCTGGTACAATGCGGGGAAGTGGTCTAAGTCCTCCGGAAAGGGCGCGCCCGGCATGAGGGGCGCGGTGTGAGCATTTCATGGCGTCGAGCGAACTGAATAACGCAGAACAGGTCGCGGGCCGGCTACAGCAGGTGCGCGCACGCATCGAGGCAGCCTGTGCGCGGGCGGGCCGCGAGGCCGGCGCGGTGAGGTTGGTGGCGGTGAGCAAGACGCAGCCCTTTGCCGCGATTGAGGCGGCCTACGCCGCGGGGCAGCGCGACTTCGGCGAGAATCGGCTGGAAGAGTTGTGGGCGAAAGTCGCCGAGGCGCAAGAGCGCGGGCTGGACGATGTTCGCTGGCATATGATTGGCACGATCCAGAGCCGCAAGAGCCGCGAGGCCGTGGGGCCGTTTGTGCTGGTTCATGCCGTGGACCGCATGAAGATCGCACAGCGGTTGAGCCATGAGGCCGAGGCTGCCGGAAAACTGCTGGATGTACTGTTGGAGGTCAATGTCAGCGGTGAGGCGAGCAAGCACGGCTTCGCGCCGGGCGAGCTGGACGAGGTTGCGCCGCTTCTGGCCGCGCTGACGGGTGTGCGCGTGCGCGGACTGATGACGATGGCGCCGTTTGTGGAGAATGCGGAGCAGACGCGGCCGGTCTTTGGCGAGCTGCGCATGTTGCGCGATCAGTTGATGCAGCGGCATCCGCAGGTGGATTGGCGGGAGCTGTCGATGGGGATGACCAACGATTTTGAAGTGGCTGTCGAGGAAGGCGCGACGATCGTGCGCATCGGCTCGGCCATATTTGGGGAAAGGGCGGCGTGATGGGCGAAACGCAGCAGGGCGCCACGCTGGCGGGCGTGCAGATCGCGTTCATTGGCAGCGGGGCGATGGGCGACGCCATAATCAAGGGGCTGCTGGCGCGCCAGATGGTGACGCCGGCGCAGATCGTGGCGGGCGACCCGGTGGTCGCGCGGCGGGAACAGGTGCATGCCGACTATGGCGTGGCGGTGACGGATGACAATGTGGCCGCGGTGCAGGCCGCCGACATTGTCATCCTGTGCGTCAAGCCGCAGGTCGCCGGCAAGGTGATGGCGCAACTAGCGGGACGCATCCCTGAGGAGGCGCTAGTCTTGAGCATTATGGCGGGCGTGTCGATTGCGACCATGGCGCAGGGTTTGGGCCATGTGCGCATCGTGCGTTCGATCCCAAACACGCCGGCGCAGTTAGGCATGGGCATGACCGTGTGGACGGCGACGCCAG
>JBBSBO010000845.1:0-1659 GCA_038251215.1 Caldilineales bacterium | reverse complement strand
GCGCACCTTGCCCTGCTCTTGCAGTAGGCTGAAAGCCTTGGCGACCTCTTGCGGCTCGACCAGCGCATCGGGGCGGTGCAGGAGCAGCACGTCCAGGTAATCGGTCTGCAAGCGCCGCAGGCTGCCCTCCACGCTGCGCAGGATGTGCTCGTAGCTGAAGTCGAAACGCTGCGGGTAGCCGGGCACGGGGTCGTCGGCAAAGCGAATGCCGCACTTCGACTGCACGAAGATCTGCTCGCGCAAACCGGGACGCTTGCCCCAGATCTGGGCGAAGACCTCCTCCGACTTGCCGCGGGCGTAGATGTCGGCGTGGTCAAAGAAGTTGACGCCCTCGTCCAGCACAGCCTCGATCACGGCGAGGGACTCCTGCTTGGTCGAGGCGGCGAGCGGCGCATTGTCCCACGAGCCGCCGAGCGCCATGCAGCCATAGGCGATGCGCGTGACCTGCAGCGAGGTGGGGCCAAGTGTTTGTGTTTGCATAAAACCTCCAGGGTGGAAAAAGTTGAAAGGGCGCGACGGCATCGTACCGTCCGCCCGGTTGACATTTTCGGCGCCAATCTATGGCGCTTGCTGAGCGCAACTTGGCTACATTGCCGCCTGGTGCAGGCGCATGGCTGCCGGCTGCTCGTCGGCATCCTGGCTGAGGTACCAGCGCCACTGGCGGAACCACTCTCGCTCGGCGTCGCCCAGCGTGTCCCAGTTGATGGCGGTGGCGGGCGGCGCAAAATCCTGAGGCCAGCGCGTTTTGCCGTTGTAGATGGCCTGCTCCAGATGTACGCCCGCCAGATCGGCGTGTTCCAGAAAGGCGTCGCGCAGGTTGGCGCCTTCTAGGTGAGCCTCGCGCAGCGAGCAGCGGCCCAGGCTGGCGTTTTCCAGGTCGGCCAAGCCCAGCACGGCGTTCTCCAGGTCGGAGAAACTAAGGTTGGCGCTGCGCAGGTCGGCGCTGCCCAGGCGCGCGTCGCGCAAGTTGGCGAACATCAGCTCGGAATCGCGCAGCCCCGCATACATAAACGAGGCGCGCGCCAGGTGCGCGCTCGACAGCGTAAGGCCGCGCAGGTCGGCGCGCTCAAAGCCGACGCCTGCCAGCGAGCCGTCGCGATGCCAGTTGCGCTCGACCACAATGCGCGCGGCGTCCAGCGCCAGCGGATTGCTGCGGCTGCCCATCTGCCGGATGACGCGATGCTTCTCTAGCAGGTCGGCGCGACGTCGATGCAGCCAGTCGAGGACCACGATCGCCAGCGTGACGCTGATGATGGGCACGGCGAAGCGGTTCCACACCGAGCCTTGCGGCTGCGCCAGGCCAAGCAAGCCCACCAACAGGGCGATGGCTGCGCTCGCCGCTACATAGAGCGTCAGTTGGTTGCCGGGCGAGGCGGCCCAGTCCAGCATGCGGCTGCGCGCCTGCCGTACCCGAACCTGCATGGGATTGAGCGCGGCCCCTTGTTGCCCGTCGCCGCGCAGCGCCGCCTGCACACGTTCCCAGGTCGCCACGCCGCGCGTGTACACCGCTCGCTCCCAGGTAACGAGCGAGGGCGGCCATAGATCCGGGCGCTTGTGCATGGACGCCACGGCCACGCCAAACAGCGCAGACAGCACGACGAACGGGGTCAGGCATTCCAGCAGCAATGCAGGCACCGCTCAATCCTCGGAGCTTGGTAG
>JBBSBO010000844.1:0-1661 GCA_038251215.1 Caldilineales bacterium | reverse complement strand
GCGCCCGCCGCGGCCAGCGCCTGCGCCATCTCCAGATCGAAGACCGTGGCGGTGATGCGACGGCGCACCGCCTCGCCCGCCTGCCAGGTCGGCGTATAGCCCAGCACGAGGATCGGCGCGTCGACGCCGGCGTCGCGCAGCTCCAGCGCCTCCGACAGGGTCGCCACCGCCAGGCGATCGGCGCCCGCGGCCAGAATGCGCCTGGCGACCGCCACGGCCCCATGCCCATAGGCGTTGGCCTTGACCACGCCCGCCAGCAGGCAGCGCGGACCGATCAGCCGCCGGATCTCGCGCACGTTATTCGCCAGCGCATCGCCGTCAATCTCGACCCACGTGGGCCGTATAGGCAGTTGGTCCATTACCGATCATCCTGGTAGAGTGCCCGATAGGTAAAGATGCACACAATCCCTGCGCACAACGCAGGCGCGTGCGCACCTCGATCATACCCGAAGATGGGCAATTCGCGAAGCGGTCCCGCCCTTGCTCGATGCCGCCAAAATCTCGCCGCCCGCGCATCCTGGAAATCGCCGCGACGCATGATATACTGTAGCGCATGATCAGGCCAGTCGGGTTCCAAACAGGGGAAAGCATGAGCAAATACATCTTCGTCACAGGCGGCGTCCTCTCCGGGCTCGGCAAGGGCGTAACCGTGGCGTCTATCGGTCGCATCCTCAAGGCGCGCGGCATCAAGGTCGCCACCATGAAGTTGGACCCCTACCTTAACGTGGACCCCGGCACCATGTCCCCCTACCAGCATGGCGAGGTCTTCGTCACCGAGGACGGGGCCGAAACTGACCTGGATCTGGGCCACTACGAACGCTTCGTCGATGAAAACCTGAGCAAGCTGAGCAACGTCACCAGCGGCCAAATCTACAACTACGTGCTCAACCAAGAGCGCCGCGGCGATTACCTGGGCGGCACCATCCAGGTGATCCCCCACGTCACCAACGAGATCAAGCGGCGCATCGGCCTCGTCGCGCGCCAGTCCAACGCCGGCGTCGTCCTGGTCGAGATCGGCGGCACCGTGGGCGACATCGAAGGCCTGCCCTTCCTCGAAGCCATCCGCCAGATGCGCAACGACGTCGGGCGCAAGAACACGCTTTTCATTCACGTCACCTGGCTGCCCTACCTCGCCGCCAGCAAGGAGCTAAAGACCAAGCCGACGCAGCACAGCGTGCGCGAGTTGCGCAGCATCGGCATCCAGCCGGACGTGATCGCGCTGCGCAGCGACTATGCCGTGGACGACGACGTGCTGGCGAAGACGGCGCTCTTCTGCGACGTACCCAAGGAGGCCGTCGTCCCCCTCGTCACCGCCAATACGATCTATGCCGTGCCCATCAGCCTGGAAGACGCCGGGCTGGGCAACTGGATCGTCAACGAGTTACAGCTCCCGGTGACACATGACGCGCAGGAGGGCCTCGCCAACTGGCGCAATTTCGTCAACGAGATCGAACGGCCCAAGCCCACGCTCTCCATCGGCCTGGTGGGCAAATATGTCGAGCTGGAAGATGCCTACTTCAGCGTCAAAGAGGCGCTGATCCATGCCGGGCTGGCCGCAGGCTGCGACGTGAAAATCGAGTGGATCAGTTCCGAAGACCTGGAACGCGGACGCAGCCTAGAGCGCTTCGCCGCCATCGACGGCATGGTCGTGCCCGGCGGCT
>JBBSBO010000843.1:0-1662 GCA_038251215.1 Caldilineales bacterium | reverse complement strand
TCCCCCGCATCCGCCACGCCGCCACAACGGTACAGCACCAGGCCGCCCGCCATCAACAGCGCAAAGCCCAGCGTATACATGCGCGCTTCTTGGCTTTCCGCCAGCCAAAAGGGCGACAGCGCGCCGATGCCCGCAGCCAATAGCGCGGCGCGCCGATGCGTCGCGCCCGCCGCCAGCGCATAGAGCAGTCCCACCCCGACCACGCCCGCCCACACGCTCAGGAAGCGCGCCATGAAGGCGATCTGCGCCGGCTCTTGACCGCGCGCTACGCCCGCCAGCCGCAGCCACACGTGAAGCAGCCAGAAATAGAGCGGCGGGTGAATATCCAGTTCCGGCGCGGTTGCCACCTGCACAAGCGGGCGCAGCGCCACGTCGATGTTGCGCGCCTCGTCCCACCAGATGTCTTGACGCGTCAACTCGTGCAGCCGCAACGCAAAAGCAGCCAAGAGCAGAACAAACAAGCCCAGGCGAATCCAGAGTCGATTTGATCTAGGGGGGCGGACCTCGGCGGGAGAAGTTCTCATAGCGTTCAGAGTCCTGATTTTACCGTAGCGCGCGCCTCCGCCCAAACGGGAGCGCCCCGCGCCGCGCCGACGCCGCGCCAAGTCACCCGGCCTGCGGCACATGCCAACATTCCACTAACGTTGCTCTGATACGCTTCTGATATTGCTATGCGATGCTATACGGGACGGGGCCTTGCGTTCAAAGGAGTGCAGCGCCCGCCAAATTGGACAAAATCGCGAGGAGAAAATTCATGCCCATAGATAGCGTCATCCACACCAACCAACTCAGCATCGACCGCGTACTCAAGGCCGGCGTTCCCGTCGTGCTGGTTTTTTGGGAACAACATCGCCCCATAGCAAAGGCGGTGGAAGACCAGCTTGACCACCTAGCCAAGCAATACGCGGGCAAAGCCCTGATCGCCAAAGTCGACGTGCGCGAGGAAACCGAGCTGTTGCGCCGCTTCGGCGTATCACAGCCGCCCGCCATCGTCTACACGCGCAACGGCGAACCGATCGAGCGCGTGCCGCAGCCCAATGACCCCGCCGCCGTGCAGGCTTGGCTGGAGTACCTGACCGCGGGCGCACCGCGCCCAGCCCCGTCCGCCCCGACCAATACAGCTACCCATACCAACGGGGCGCGCGCCACCGGCCCCCGCCCCGCGGGCGCCACCGGCTCACCCGTTACTCTGACCGACGCCAACTTTGCGCAGATGATCTCCGGCAGCAAGCCGGTGCTGGTGGACTTTTGGGCAGAGTGGTGCGGTCCCTGCCGCATGGTAGCGCCGTCCGTAGAGCAGTTAGCGCGTGAATATGCCGGGCGTGCCGTCGTCGGCAAACTCAACGTGGACGAAAACCCGCAGACGGCGGGCCGCTACAACATCATGAGCATCCCCTCGCTGCTCATCTTTAAGAACGGCGCAGTCGTGGACCAGATCGTGGGCGCCCAGCCGCTCGACACGCTGCGCCAACGCCTGGCGCGCCACGCCTAAACGGGGGCGGCTCATCGCGGATAGGGGCCGTTGCTTGATGCTAGTGAGGGTCGGGTTAGCAGCGCTCGGCCCTCGCATGACACGGAGCGCCAGGTGCAGCCCGTGCGCATGGTTAGCCTTCTCCCGGGCTACGCCGACACTTTCGCGTTTGCTGTGACTATGGCGCCGGC
>JBBSBO010000842.1:0-1673 GCA_038251215.1 Caldilineales bacterium | reverse complement strand
GGAGCGCATTCGCCGCCTGCGTCCGTTGCTGCTGCACAGCGAGCATTGGGCGCTCTCCGGCTCGATGGTCAACTGGTGCGAGGGGATTGACGTCCTCTTGACGCAAATCGTCTTTCTCCATTTGCCCGTCGACGTGCGGCTAGCGCGCCTGGCCGCGCGCGAGGCGACGCGTTACGGCGCCCGCGCCCTGCCCGGCGGCGATATGCACGACAACGTCCAGGAGTTCCTGGCCTGGGCCGCGCGCTATGACGAGGGCGGTCTCGACATGCGCAGCCGCGCGCTGCATGAGCAATGGCTCCAGCGCTTCACCTGCCCGGTGATTGAGCTATGCTCCCTGGAGCCGGTCGACGCGCTGGTGCAGACGGTGGGGGCTTGGTTGGCGGAAGCTTAATGCGCGAGAATCCGCTAAGTCCGAGTCATCCATGTTCTGTTTTTCCCTAACTCCCCCAAGAAGTTGACCTCCACGAGCAGCCCGCGCTGGGCTGCTTTTCATTTGTCCGATCCCCTCGAACCCACGGGTTTCGTTCAGGTTGGCGCGCGTGTAGCTATTTTGTAGCCATTTTGTAGCCACAGGCACTCTATACTTGAAGGCGACCGTTCCTTGCCGGGAACGGCTGTTGGCGTGCAGATTCATCAAGGATCAGTCTCATCAGGAGAGGGGGATCGATGTTACGCAAAGGGTGGGTACTCTTGTTCTTGGCGTTTATGTTGGCGGCGGGCTGCCAGCCCGTGTTGCCGGAGTCCGCATCGGCGCCGGCTGCCAGCGAACCGGCTGCGGTCGAGCCTGTCGCAACCGAACCGGCTGCCGCCGAACCCGTTGCCGCCGAGCCGGTCGTGACGGGGCCGCTGCGCATCCTGTTCCTGGGCGACCCGTTTATTATGGAGAATTGGGGGTATGACGCTCATTTCGTCGCCATGGCTGCGGCTGCCGATCCGCCCATCGAGATCGAAACGCAGCATGTGATCTTTGCCGCCGAGGCTACTGACGTTCTTCAGTTGTCTTTGAAAGAATGGTCCTTGCAGGGACTCTGGGAAACAGGCGAAGCATTGGAAATGATTCAGGCCGGCCCGTGGGACTGGGTAGTCTTCCACCAGGACCTGGTGTTTCAGGCGTATACGTTGGCGACAACGCCGGAGGCTTTCGCCGATGTTGAGCAGGCCTACCTGGAATATGTCACGAAGTTCGCCGAAGAGGTGGAACGGGCCGGCGCCAAGATGGCGCTGGTTGTGACGTGGCATCACAAGACGGAAATGTACATCACGATGGATGATATCGTACGCATCAACGAGGCGGCTGCTGCCGAGACCGGCGCCACGGTGATCCCGGTCGGGTTGGCTTGGCAGCGGGCCAAGGAAGCCGATCCTGAACTCGACCTTTACAAGATAAACGACGAGGAATACCCTAACATCGAAGGCACGTATCTGACTGCGGCGACGCTCTATGCCGCCATCTTGGGGCGCAGCCCCGTAGGCGTGAGCTATGTGCCCACCGATATCTTGCCGGACACAGGGCCAGCCGCCTTCTTCCGCGATGCGTGGGAAAAGGGGGATGAAGACACGGCATTCTTACAGCAGATCGCTTGGGAAACGGTACAGGAGTATTAGAATCGGTAGACGTCGCAGGGAGATGCAGCACGCAGGAGGCGCTAAAACGCGGCATCCGCATTCTAGCG
>JBBSBO010000841.1:0-1680 GCA_038251215.1 Caldilineales bacterium | reverse complement strand
TGCGGGCTGGGGCAGCTTCACGTCGCAGGCCTTCGCCGGCAACACCGCCGGCCGCGTCAACGTGCGCGCCGCCCTCTACGACGCCGCCGGCAACCTGCGCGACGTGCGCCACGCCTGGTTCGAGGTCGGGTGAATGGCCTTTGCCGTTTGCTCTTTTTCACACTAAGATGCGTTACACAATGCACTCGCCTATTCACAAAAGGAAATTTGGCATGGACTTGCTCAAAGAGCT
Source organism: Caldilineales bacterium (assembly GCA_038251215.1). Taxonomy (GTDB): domain Bacteria; phylum Chloroflexota; class Anaerolineae; order Caldilineales; family Caldilineaceae; genus JASGTU01. Next base: position 1,448 of record JBBSBO010000841.1, on the reverse strand, counting down.
GTGTGAGACGCCCGGCATCCCCGGGCGCGAGGAGCGGCTGCGCGCCATCGTGCGCCGCGAGCTGACGCCGGTCGTGGACGAACTGCGCGTCGACGCCCTGGGCAACCTGATCGGCGTTAAGCACAAGCGCGGCGCGCCCAAGCTGATGATCGCGGCGCACATGGACGAAATCGGCTTCGTCGTCTCCTACATCGACAAGGATAAGGGCTGGCTGCGCCTGGTCGGCTTGGGCGGGCACGACCCGCGCAACATGATCGCACAGCGCGTCCTCGTCTGCACCGAAAGCGGCGACCTGCCCGGCGTGCTCTACCCCGGCATCAAGCCGCCGCACATCCAGAGCGCCGACGACAGCAAGAAGCAGCCTGTGCTCAGCGATTTCTTCGTCGACCTCGGCTTGCCGGCGGAGACCGTCTTGCAGCGCGTCGCCATCGGCACGATGGTGACCATGCAGCGCGAGGCCCAGGAGATCGGCGACTGCTTCTCGTCGAAGGCCCTGGACAACCGTGTGGCGCTCTACGTCATGATCCGCGCCATGCAGGCCGCGCAAAGCAGCGGCTTCGAGGTCTACGCCGTCGCCACCTCGCAGGAAGAGGTCGGCCTGCGCGGCGCGCTGACCGGCGCCTATGGCATCAGTCCGGACGTGGGCATCGCCCTCGACACGACGTTGGCCGTGGACATCCCCGGCGTAGCGGAGTACGAGCAGGTGACGCGGCTGGGCGGCGGCGCGGCCATCAAGATCCTCGACAGCTCCTCGATTTCGCACCCCAAGCTGGTCGAGCTTCTGCGCAGCCTGGCAGAACGCCGCGGCATTGCCTGGCAGCACGAGATCCTGCCGCGCGGCGGTACAGACGCCGGCGCCATGCAGCGCATTCAGGCGGGCGTGCCGGTGGGAACGATTTCCATCCCCACCCGTTATATTCACAGCCCGGTAGAGATGGTGCATAAGGCCGACGTGGAGGCCGCCATCGCCCTGCTGGCTGCCATGATCGAGGAAGGACATACGGCCGACCTGGCCCTGACGTAAGCGGCGGTCAGGACATCCGCCACTCATGAAACTTCGCCGGTTCGCCCTGGTCTTGCCGATTGCGCTCTTGTGGCTGTCTGCGTTCTACGCCTTGCGCGTGGCGCAGACAGTCGCCGCGCCGCTCCCGCAGACCGCGCCCGTCACCGCCGCCCAGGCCGGCCTCACCGTCACCGCCACGGTGGGCCTGCAGGACGGCGTCTGCGCGACCGCGCAGAGCGTACGCGTCTTCGCCGGCACGCAGGTCTACGTGTGCTATACGGCCGTGAACACCGGCGCAGCGCTGTTGACCAAGCACACAATCAGCGACACGCTCTCCGGTGGCGCACTGATCTGGGATGGCAAGAGCCGCGAGCTGCCCCCCGGCGCAGCGCTGAACACCGTGGGCGAAGGAGTCAAGCTCAGCACCACGCCTTCCGACGATCAG
>JBBSBO010000840.1:0-1682 GCA_038251215.1 Caldilineales bacterium | reverse complement strand
GGGTTGAGCGGGATCAGGTTGACATGGCACAGCAGGTGACGCAGCTTCCCCGCCAACTCATGCGCCAATTCCGGGCTGTCATTGATGCCCTGCATCAGCGCGTACTCGAACGTCACGCGGCGGTGCGTCTTCTCGATGTAGCGCTGCACCGCGCCTAACAGCGCCTCCAGCGGATAGCGCCGGTTGAGGGGCGTCAACTGGTCGCGCAGTGCATCATTGGGCGCGGGCAAGCTCACCGCTAGCCCGATCTGTACGCCCTCGTCCGCCATACGGTCAATCATCGGCACGAGGCCGACCGTGCTCAACGTGATGTTGCGCGCGCCCAGGCCAAAGCCCTCCGCTGCCGTTAGCCGGCGCAGCGCCGTCCACACGTTGTTGTAATTGTGCATCGGCTCGCCCATGCCCATCAGCACGATGTTGGTGACGGACGTAGGCCGCGCCACATCTACCGGCGGCGGCGCGTCGGGCGACGCCAGGAAGCGGGCGAAGTCCAGCACCTGCGCCACAATCTCGCCCGCGCTGAGGTTGCGCGCCAGCCCGCCCAGGGCCGTAGCGCAGAACGTACAGCCCATGGCGCAGCCGGCCTGGCTGCTGATGCACAGCGTCCTACGCCGGTCATACAGCATCAACACCGCTTCGATGGTCTGCCCGTCCGGCAGGCGATAGAGCCGCTTGAGCGTATCGCCCGAGGCCGAACGCACCTCCGTCACCAGTTCCAGCGGCGCCACCGTGGCGACTTCCGCCAGCCGCGCGCGCAGCGCACGCGATAAGCTGGTCATCGACTCGAAGTCGCCGGCATAGCCCTTATAGATCCAGTCCCACACTTGGCCAGCGCGGTAGCTTGCCTCGCCCTGCTCGCGCAGGAAGTCCGCCAGTTCCTCCTGCGAAAACTCCAGCAGCGCGACGCGCGCGTCGCTGCCCTGGCCTATCACGTGGCCTATGCTCTGGCCCTGTGTTTCGTCCTGCACTTCATCCTCTGCGTCGCCCTGCACGTTGTTTGGCAAACCGCTCACCCCTTATCCGCCTGCCGGAAGAGCGCCAACAGTTCGGGCAGCCCCTCCACCACCACGTCCGCCGGCGGGTCCGCCGCCGCATATTCGGCGCGCGTCGTCACGCCGGTCAGCACGCCCGCCGTGGGCATGCCCAGCCGCGCCGCGCCCTCGATGTCCGTCTCATAGCGGTCGCCCACCATCAACGTGGTTTCCAACCGCCCCTGCACGCGCTCCACCGCCTGCCGGTACATGCCGGGGAACGGCTTGCCCACATATTCCGGCGCCCGCCCGCCGCTCACCGTGAGCAGCGCTACGATGCTGCCTGTGCCGGGAGCCTGGCCGCGCTCGGTGGGCAAGGTGGGGTCCGGGTTGGTCGCCACAAAGCGCGCACCGTTGCGAATCGCCAGCGTCATGCGCGTGAGCGCCTCGTAATTGATGTCGAAGTAGATGCTCGCTACTGCAATCTCCGCCGCGAACGGGTCGTCGACCAGCTCAAAGCCTTTGGCTTCCAGCGCGCTGCGCAGCGACGCCTCGCCCATCATGATCACCTTGGCCCCGTGCGGCGACTCTTCCGCCAGCCAATTGGCCGTCGCCTCGGCGCTGCCCAGGATGCGCCCGGCGTCTATCTCAATGTCCATGGCTGCCAGCTTGTGGCTGAAGGTCGCTGAGGTGCGGCTCGAATTATTGGTG
>JBBSBO010000839.1:0-1683 GCA_038251215.1 Caldilineales bacterium | reverse complement strand
CGGCAACCAACACGGTCACATTCACCGTGTGGGATACGGGCATCGGCATCTCGACTGAGCAAATGGATCAGCTCTTCAAACCGTTCGCCCAGCTCGATAGCAGCCTCAGCCGCCAATACGAAGGCAGCGGCCTGGGGCTGGCGCTGGCGGCGAGAATGGCGGAACTCTGCGGCGGCAGCATCGCCGTCGAGAGCGAAGTCGGGCGTGGCAGCCGCGTCACCGTCTCGTTACCCTGGCATCGCGAGGACGCGCTGCCCATCTTGATCCAGATGCGCGGCCCCCAGGACGCGGCCAAGCCCGCCCCCGCCGCGCCGCAACCGGCAGCGCAACCGCCGCACGCGCCGGCAAGTGGCCCCGCCGCTGCCGCCAAGCCGGCGCGCAGCCGCTCGCTCGTCCTCTTGGCAGAGGACAACGAGGCCAATGTGCGCGCCTTGCGCGACTTCCTGGAGCACCAAGGCTACACGCTGCTCGTGGCGCGCACCGGCCGCGAGGCGCTGGAAGTGGCGCAATCCGAACGGCCCGACATTATCTTGATGGACATCCAGATGCCGGACATGGACGGACTGCAAGCGATTCGCCGCCTGCGCGCCGACCCGAGCATGGGCGATCTGCCGATCATTGCCGTCACCGCGCTGGTGCTACCCGGCGAACGCGAGCGCTGTCTGGCAGCCGGCGCCAACGACTTCATCGGCAAACCGATCAGCATCCCTGACCTCACCAACGCTATCCGCGACCTTCTGCACACGCAGCCGGTCGCCCATTCAATCGCCTAACTTTCCGTCGCTTGTCTTTCCGTCGCTTATCTTTCACGCGCTAAACTATGGCTACATCCGAACAACTGACCTCCATCCATGTCCAACGCGACGGCCAGGCCGCCGGCGCCGGCGCGACGAGTACAACCGCCGCCGTCTGGGCGAGCATGCTCTTGATGCGCGCGCTGAACCGGCAGACGAAGATCTACGTGCTGATGACGCTGGCGATCGGCGCCTTGCTCATCCGCTGGCACTTTGCGAACCTGGACATCCAACAGCCGCTCGCCCTGGCAATTGCCTGCGCGCTGGCCGCGCTCTCGCAGATCTTCAACACGGAAGGCGCCACGTCCACCTCCAGCTTTAACATGAGCTGGGTGGTCTACGGCGCCACGTTCGCCCTGCTGGGCACAAGCGCCACCGTGCTGGTGATTGTGGCGGCGCACCTGGTCGAATGGGCCTGGCGCCGCCGCCTGTGGTATGTGCAGGCGTTCAACATCGCCTCGTTCGCCATTGTGGCGACGGCGGCAGGGCTGGCCTATAACCAGGTTTCGCCCCTCGACTGGACATCCGGCCCCTATGCCGTCGTCTTGCTCTTCGCGGGCAATCTGCTCTTTACCTTCGTCAACCACCTGATGATGGGCAGCGTCATCTTCTTGTCACGCGGCCAACGCTTCGACGAGTCGGGCATCCTCTCGCGCACCACGTTTTTCTTGGACTTGGGCCTGCTCAGCCTGGGCACGAGCGCGGCCATCATGTCGCTCGTCTCGCCCTACGCCATCATCTTCATGGTCGTGATCACCTACCTGCTGCGCACGATGCTCAAAATCCCCGCGCTGCAACGGCAAAGCCAACTCGACCCGAAAACCGGCCTCTACAACGCCGCCTTCTTTGACCTGAGCCTGGAGCGCGAGTTCAAACAGGCCAAAAAGCT
>JBBSBO010000838.1:0-1685 GCA_038251215.1 Caldilineales bacterium | reverse complement strand
TGACGCGCCCGCCGGTAACGTCATAGAAGCGCGGGATGAGGTGGACGAGGCTGGATTTGCCGGAGCCGGTGGCCCCGAGCAGGGCGACGGTTTGCCCCGGTTCGGCCACAAAGCTGACGTGGTTGAGCACCGGCTCGGCGGCCTGGTCCCCACTGCCGCGGTAGCTGAAGCTGACGTCCTCGAAGGCGACGCGGCCCTGCGGCGCGAAATCCGCCGGCGCGTCGGGCCGGTTGCGCACAGTAGGCTCGCTGTCCAGCACTTCGTGGATGCGCACGGCGGAGGCTTCGGCGCGCGAGATGCGCATGACCAACATGCTCACCATCATCAGCGACATCAGGGTTTGGCCCAGGTAGTTGATGAAGGCGAAGACTTGGCCCACCTGCATGGCGCCGAGGGTGACCTGGCGTCCGCCGAACCAGAGCGCGGCGACGATGCCGCCGTTGAGCGCCATCATCATCAGGGGCATGGTCACGGCGACGGTACGCACGGCCTGGATGTTTTGCGCCATGAGGCGGTCATTAGCGTGGCTGAAGCGCTCGATCTCGTGATCCTCGCGCACAAAGGCCTTGACCACGCGCACGCCCGCCAGGCTTTCTTGCATGACGGTGTTGAGCGCGTCCAGCCGGGCTTGCACGCGGCTGAAGAGCGGGAAGGCGCGGTTGATGATCAGGATCAGCGCTACGGTGACCACGGGGATGAGTACGGCGAAGATCGGGGCCAGGTTGGGCGCGGTGAGTACGGCCATGATCAGGCTGCCGATCAGCAGCAAGGGCGCGCGCACCATGATGCGCAGCAGGATCAGCACGACCTCTTGCACCTGGGTGACGTCGTTGGTGAGGCGCGTGATCAGCTTGCCGGTCTCCAGCTCGTCCAGGTTGGCGAAGGAGAGCTTCTGCACGCGGCCAAAGAGCGTGCTGCGCAGGTCGGCGCCAAAGCCTTGCGCGGCGAGGACGGCGAAGATGGTGCAGCCGACGCCACCGACGGCCCCCACGAGGGCGATGCCCAGCATCCACAGGGCAGTGTGCGCGATGACCGTGAGGTCGGAGTTGGCGATGCCCACGTCGATGATGCGCTGGATCATGCGCGGCTGCAGGAGGTCCATGGCGACTTCCAGCGTCATGAGCAGGGGGGCCAGCAGCGCCCAATGCCAGTAGGGTTTGAGGAACTTGCCTAGTTTGATGGTTGCCCGCACGCGAGGGTCTCCCTCTCTACTTTGCGTGTTGCTTGGGCCGGCATTTACTTAGCCGGCATAGGATTCCGGCGGATGAATTGAACGGGCAATCATCCGGAAAATGCGCTCATCTTGGCGTGATCGCGTCGTGGGCGGCGGCGAGGTTGTCGCGCGTTTGCAGCAGGAAACGGCGAAAGAGCAGCCGCTCTTCCAGCGTGAAGCCGGCGAAGGCCTCTTCGTCCAGGTGTTGCAGGACGGCGTCCATCTCGGCGCGGATGGCGCGGCCCGCTTCGGTGAGGTAGGCGCGCGAGACGCGCAGGTCGGCGGGGTCGGGGCGGCGCTGGATCCAGCCGGCTTTCTCCATGCGCTGCAGCATTTTGGTGACGGTGGCGGGGGTGACGCCCAGCCGTGCAGCGAGGACCTTGTGCGTGAGGCCGTCCTCCGCGTGCAGGAAGCGCAGCACGGGCGGCTGGCCGCGATAGAGGCCGAGCGCGTTGAGCATAGCACGGGCGCG
>JBBSBO010000837.1:0-1685 GCA_038251215.1 Caldilineales bacterium | reverse complement strand
GGCTATGACGTGGAGATGGCGCTCGAGCCTGTGGCTTTCGCCGGCGACCACTATTTTGAGTTGGCGGCGGATGCGGACATGGCTGAGATGTTGGCTCTCTCGTCGGAAATGGTGATTGTGATCGACGGCGATCATGCCATCCGCATCACGGCTGCCGGCGAGCCGGCGAGCGCGGACGCCGCGACTGATGTGGATGCCCCAGGCGAGATATCTGACCCGGGCGTGTGGCAGAGTTTTTGGGAGTGGCTGCTTGCTCGGTGAATAATCGCGTTCGCACGGCTGAAGCGTGGGGATGTGGGGACGGTCAATCGCCGTCCCCACATTGTTTATGAGGGCAACAATGCTGAAGTGCATCCGCTAACCGATTTCGGTGACGGAAATGCTAGCCGATGCGCGGGACCTGTGTGGAGTTTGTTGGCTTGCCCGGCATAATGCCGGCGCCGGGGGCGCATGAAGGAGCGCTCAGAGTGCGCAGCGGCTTTGTTTGGCGTCCGCACATATTCGGGCGGGGTCGCGTAGGCATGCGCTCGCCACCCACAGCACGCTCGCAGGCCCCGGAAATCGCCCGCCGCCTTCGTTGTACGCAACAACAAAGGCAGCGGGACGCTCCGGCGCTCTACGGCGCGACGCTTGCCGGTTGAGAGGCGGCCTGGCCCGTTTCGACGGTAGGCACGATGCCGGGGCCGGGGAGCACCAGCGTGGGAATGGTGCCTTCGGGTGTGAAGATGATCTTGTCGCTGGGCTTGAGCGCGGCGGCATTGGCCTGCACTATTTGCAACTGCAAATAGCCCGGGTTAACGGCGAACAACTGCGCCAGGGCAAGCTCGACGGCGACTTCCGCCTTGGCCTGTTCCGTTGCAGCCAGGGCGCGGGCTTGCTCGATCTGGAGGTCTCGTTCGGCAGCGAGCAGAGCGTTGGCCTTTTCGGCCTCGATAATGGCGCGTTGCGCCTCGACGCGGGCTAGTTCGTTGGCGCGCTCGGCTTCGATGACAGCCTTCTGCGCCTGGATATTCTGGCGTTCAAGGTCCGCCAGCGTCTTCTGCTGGCGTGATTCTTCCTGCATGCGGCTTTGGGCGATGCGAATCTCGCCCTCCTGGCGCGCCTGCTCAGCGCCCGCTTCGGCATCGGCCTTGAGTTTGTCCTGCGCCGCTTTTTCGGTTTCTAGGCGGCTGCGCACGATGGCGTCCAGACCAGTCTGGACTTCTGGCGAGATAATGACCTCGGGGACGGCGACATTGTCGACGCGCAGGCCAAAATTGCTCGCTAGCTCATTGATGCCGTCGTCAATGCAGTTGCGCAAATCATCGCGCGCTGCGCCGATGACGGCATCGTCGAAGGTGCGGTTGCCGACGCACACCTTCATGGCCTGCCGGGCGCGGTCCTCGATGCGCCGTTGGGCGGCCTCGTCGTTCAAGTATAGTTGATTATATTCAGGCCACATCGCCTGGATCACGTCGGCATCGACGAGGCCGGGGCGGAAGACGTCGCCGGCCACAGTCAAGCCAATGCGTTGTTTGTCGCGCGTGATCAGCTCTTCGTCCGTGACGGAAAAGGGAACTGCCTGGCTGGAGACACGCTTCAACTCCACAAACAGCCCGCTGTCGCTGTAGATGCCGGGACCGACCACGCCCTTGATGCGTCCGCCCGCGAACTGCACGCCGACCTCGGTTTGTTCGACCCGTTCG
>JBBSBO010000836.1:0-1689 GCA_038251215.1 Caldilineales bacterium | reverse complement strand
GGCGAGCGCCTCTAGTGCAGAGCCGCGGGCGCTGCGTGGCGCCGCTCGAGTCTGCGATGGCGTTAACGGGCCATCAAGCCGGCGGCGCTTACTGGGGCGCATGGGCTATCCCGCGTGCCGGCGGGAAGTTGCGCCTGTTGGGGCCGCTGCTCCGGAGGGATTTTCGACACGGGAGGGTTGAGCCGGCTTCCATCACCCCGGCCTCGCTGGACAACGTTCCTGCGCCTACTCGTCTCCATCAACGCTCGATTATGTAATGCTCACGAGTGTAGCACGCCGGTGCGGGGTTGTCAAGGTTGCAGCACGAAAAATTGCAAATCGCAAAGAGCGCAAAGAAAAAGCAACAGCAAGAACAGCAAGAACTAAGAACAATTGGCTCCGTTCTCTGCGGTGGATCGTTCCTGGGGTTGGCGTCGCGCCGGTTTGCTGGTAAAGTCGAAGGAGAGCAGGCAAATATCTACACGAGCAGACAAGCGTGTAATCGAAACGGACGGGTAGGGGCCGATGACGGCAATTGGGTTCGAGCTACTTTTCTTGCTGCTGCTGATCCTCGTCAACGGCGCGCTGTCGATGTCGGAGCTGGCGGTGGTGTCGGCGCGCAAGACGAAATTGCAGCAGATGGCGGAGAACGGCGACGCCCGCGCCGGCCTGGCGCTCGGCCTGGCGGATGCGCCGGGCCAGTTCTTGTCCTCGGTGCAGATCGGCATCACGCTGGTGGGGATCTTGGCGGGCGCCTTGGGCGGGGCGACGCTGGCGCAGGCGATCAGCGTGTGGTTGGCACGCGCGGCTTTCTTGCGCCCGTATGCCGATGCCCTCTCTGTCGGGCTGGTCGTGGTGGCTATCACCTATCTGACGCTGGTGTTGGGCGAGTTGGTCCCCAAGCAGTTGGCGCTGCGCAGCCCAGAGCGCGTGGCGGCGGCGATCGCCGGGCCGATGACGGGCCTGGCGCGCGTCACCGCGCCGGTGGTGTATGTGCTCAATGCCTCGACCGAGTTCGTGCTCTTGCTCCTGGGGGGGCGTGAGCCGGCGGATTCAGGCGTGAGCGAGGAAGAAGTGCGCATGTTGCTGGAAGAAGGCGCCCAGAGCGGCGTGTTCGAGCCGATGGAAGAAGAGATCGTGGGCCAGGTCTTCCGCCTGGCAGACCGCAAGGTCGGCGCGCTGATCACGCCGCGGCCGGAGATCGTGTGGATCGAAGTGGACGACAGCGCCGAGGTGATTCGGCAGAAGGTGACGGCCAGCGGGCGCTCGCGTTTCCCTGTGGCGGAGAGATACTTGGACCGGGTGATCGGCATTGTCTTGGCCAAAGATCTGCTGGCGCAGTGCATGGCGGGCGAGGGCATCGACCTGCGCGCCGTGGTGCGGCCCGCGCTCTTTGTGCCGGAGAGCATGCCCGCCCTGACCGTGATTGAGCGCTTCAAGGAGACGGAGACGAAGATGGCCGTCGTGATCGACGAGTACGGCGGCGTAGAAGGCATCGTTACGGTGGATGATGTGCTGGAGGCGATGGTGGGCGACATCTCCGGCCCGGACGAAGAGGGCGAGCCGGAGGCCACGCAGCGCGAGGACGGCACCTGGTTGGTGGACGGAATGTATCCGATTGACCGCTTCCAAGATCTCTTTGACGTAGACTTTTTGCCCCACGCCACGGCGGGCTATTACCAGACGTTGGGCGGGCTGGTGATGGCGAGC
>JBBSBO010000835.1:0-1697 GCA_038251215.1 Caldilineales bacterium | reverse complement strand
GCCTGCTCTTGATCCGCGCCTGCCCGCCCTGGCGGCGCACAGCGCGGAGGCGGGCATCCGGCTGCGTCCACTGGACCCGGCGGACTTCGAACGCGAATTGGAGCGGATCTACGACGTGGTCGCCGCTGGTTTCGCCGGCAATTTCCTCTACACGCCGCTCGCGCGCGCCGAGTTCCTGGCCCAATACGCGCCCATCCGCCCGCACATTCGCCCCGAAACCGCACTGATCGCCGAACAGGCAGGGCGCGCCGTCGGCTTTGCCTTTGCGCTGCCCGACTTGGCCCAAGCGCAGCGCGGCGAGCCTATGGACACGCTCATCCTCAAGACCATCGCCGTCCGCCCCGAGGCGGCGGGGCTGGGGCTGGGCAGCCTGCTTGCCGCGCGCGTGCATGAGGCGGCGTCGGAGCTTGGCTTCCGCCACGTGATCCACGCGCTGATGCACGCCGACAACCGCTCGCGGCGCATTAGCGCGCACTATCAGGCGGCGGAAATGCGCCGCTACACGCTCTTTAGCTGTCCCCTGGACGCGGACTAGGCGCACCGGCGCCCAGCCCGCAAAAAAGCAAGGCCTCCTGCCGCAGCAGGAAGCCTGATTGTGATTGCGATTGCGATGCGAGCGGTGTGGGTTGCCGCGCGGACAGTTTTACACCGCGATCTCGTCCGCGACGGACAGCTTCTCGAAGCGGCTGATGACCGTCTGCGCCGCGGCTTCGTCCAACTCCACCAGCGGCGGGCGCAGCCGATTCCAGGCGGCGTCATGCCGGTAGTGCGCCACGATGGCCTTGAGCGCGGCGATGGCGGCAAAGCCCTGGTAGGTGGGGCGCACCTGGTTGATGGCGTCCTGCAGCTGCTCGGCCTCGGCGGACTGCCAGTCGGCAAACATGCGCTGCTGGATCGGGGCGATGACGTTGGCGACGGCGTTGATGCTGCCCGCGCCGCCCAAGCGCAGCGTCTGCAGGAAGAAAGCTTCGGAGCCGGTGAACGTGCCGAAGCCGGGGAAGCGCGTCAGGATGCCGTGCAAGTTGTTCCAATCGCCCGAGCTGTCTTTGATGCCGACTACGGTCCCGGGGAAGTCAGCGATCAGGCGCTCGATCAAGTCCAGGCTATAGCCCACCACGGCCTGCGGCGGGATGTGGTAGAGGTAGATGTGCAGCCGCTCGTCGCCCACGCGCTCGATCACCTCAGCCACGTTGCGATAGATGCCCTCGTCACTGACGCCCTTGTAGTAGAAGGGCGGCAACATCAGCACGCCGCCACAGCCCAGGCCGGCGGCATGTGCGGTGAGGCGCACCGTATCCGTCAGCGCGCTGCAGCCCGTGCCCGGCATCAGCTTGGCCGCGTCCACGCCGGAGTCGACCAGCTGCTCCAGCGCGTCGATGCGCTCTTCCACCGAGAACGAATTCGCCTCGCTGGTTGTGCCAAAGGGGCACAGCCCATTGCAGCCGTTGTCGAGCAAGGCGTGGCTGAACTCAATCCAACGGGCCGTGTCGATCTGCAAGTCTTCGTCGACCGGCGTTAAGGTCGGAGCGAATACGCCGCGCAAAGTACCGCCATCCATCATTCACCTCGGTTCTGGTAGGGTCGTATGAGTAAGTTCATGTGGCAGGTTCGTGTGGGTAATTGTCGCCAAGTCGGCGGGGTGGAAGCGCCCACAGGCGCACATCAGCCATCCATCAGCAAGCCGTCAATAAGTTGTC
>JBBSBO010000834.1:0-1701 GCA_038251215.1 Caldilineales bacterium | reverse complement strand
ACCTGATATGGCAGGCGGCGACGCTGGTTGCGCTTCTGGCCCGGCTGGCAGAAGTGCCCGCGGTCGCGCCGATGATACTGGACGCGCCGCCGGCCGGGACCTATTACGATGTATACGCCTATCGGCGCGGCGGCGTGCGTTTCACCAAGGAGCCGCCCTATCATGCCGACCTGGTGGGGCTGCCTGCGGGGCTGCTGTTGCAATTGGACAGCGCCGGATCGTGCATGGCGCTGCGCACCGACCTGGCGCGGCAGGTGCGCTATACGGAAGAGGAGGTGTTCGTTGGCCTTAGCAGAGACATCTACGCCCACGGCGGGTCGCTGTGGCTCGATAGCGGCCTCGTCTGCACGCATCCGGCAGATTGACATGGCCGACGTAGAGATGGTGCGCGCGACCATCCGCGAGGCTTACGGTTTCGAGGCGACGGCGCAGTACTGTGCCGACCTCGTTGCGTTCGTAGAGGAGCTGACGCGTGAGCAGCCGAGAAGCTGAATTCGTGGCGGCCATGCAGGCAGATACGACGCTTATGGCGACCCTCACCGGCGGGGTGTACGCCGCGGGCAGCCTGGGGCGCGAGGGGTTGACGCGCGAGGCGGCGCCGGGGGCGTTTGCAGCGGACGGCTGGTTGAAACCGGCGGCGGTGGTGCGACAGCGCGGCCTTGTGCCCGACGGAGCCGTGCGCGACGCCGGCAGCGGCGACACGAGTGCGGTGCAGGTCGTGGAGATATATCTGTATCAGGATGCGGGCTATGCGGCCATCGACGTGGCGCTGGATCGGCTGTATGCGCTGCTGTCCGGGCTGGCGTTAACTGGGGCGTTTGCCCCGGAATGGACGAACACGATTGACCGGCAACGGGACACGGGCGCGCTGGATGGGGCCTCGCTGGCACGCATGGATTGGGCAGTCTATCAGATAAGGGGAATTTAGCATGGGAAGCAAGACGTTTCACCGCGGCATCAGAGACCTTAAGATCGCGGCCTGGACCGCCGAGAACAGCTACGGCACGGCCTACGACGTGCTGGGCGCGCGCAACATGTCCATCGAGTGGGTATTGGAGACCGACGAACTGCGCGGCGACGATGTAGTGCTCGACCGCTTCAGCAAGCTGGTTTCAGCCACCGTGCGCCTGGAGCAAGCGGCGGTCGATCTGGCCGTGATCGACATGCTGATGGGCGGCACGTTGGTATCCGGGGCCGCCTATGAGGACCTGTTCATCGGCGAGAATGACGAAGTGCCCTACGTAGCCCTAGCCGGGCGCATCGTGGGCAGCGGCGGCGGTAGCGACCTGCATATATTTGTCCCGAAATGCAAGCTGGCCGGCAACCTGCAACTCCAAGCCCAGTTGGACACCTACATGCTGCCCTCGGCGGAATTCCAGGGGGTACAGGAAGGTGAGATCAATGGGATGCTGCGCCTGCGCAAGTTCACGGCGCTGACGGCGCTGGAGATTCCGCTGCGCACGACCACGGGGACGGCGTAATGGCCCAGAGCGAAACGGCGGTGACGCCCGCGTTCGAGTTCCGGCGCGGGCGCGAGGCGGGGGAGATGATCACGCTGGCCCCGACCGGGCGCGTGGTGCGAATGCGCACGGTCAAGCCGGCGGCGCTGCTGCGCCTGGGCAAAATCCCCGACGTGCTGGCGGAACTGGTGATCCGCATTCTCTACGGGCCGATGACCGCCGAGCAGTATCAGGAGTTCTT
>JBBSBO010000833.1:0-1702 GCA_038251215.1 Caldilineales bacterium | reverse complement strand
CGCGGAATTCTATCAGCAGGAGTGGAGGCGCGTCCCCCCCACGTTTTGGACGCGCGACGGCGCGCTGCTGTACCTGCGCCTGCTGCGCCCCGCCGATGCGGCGGGGCTGATCGACTTGTTCGAGCGCCTCTCTTCAGAGGCGCGCCGGCGGCGCTTCCATGCCGATGCGGACCGCGTGAGCGATGAGTTGAAGCTGGAGGCCGCGCAGCAGTTGGCAAATGTGGACAATCGCACGCTCGGCGGCGCGGTGATCGCCCTCGAACGCACGACGGAGGGGCACGAGCGCATCGTGGGCGTAGCGCGCCTCGCCCGCCCTGCCGACCAGCCCCATGCGCCGCAGGCAGAGGCCGCCGTCGTCGTGCGCGACGACATGCAAGGCCGCGGCGTAGGCACGGAACTGCTGCGCCGCCTGGTGCTGCTGGCCCGGCAAATGCACGTCTCGTCCATCCTGGCCGTGATCGAAGCCGACAACCTGCCCGCGCTGCGCGTCTTCCGCAACCTCAATCTCCCCTATCAACTGTCCGTCAGCCACGGTGAAACGCACATGGTGATCCAAGTGCCGCAAGACGACCCGGCGCGCCCGCCTCTCCCGCCGCCCTGCCCACCCACGACCTGCATCCAGCGACTTCGCGCGCGCCTAAAGAGCAAACCGCAAAGGCGCAAAGCACGCGAAGAACAGCAAAAGCAAGAACAGCCGAAAACATGAGATGGAGAGGAACCGGAACTCCTATAGCGACAGCCCTTAAATCGTACTTCGCCCCCTCTTCGGACCTCTATCGAACGGATTTCCTCCTGGCTTTCTCTGCGGCCTCTGCGTCCTCTGCAGTTGTCTTTTTTTCTTGCTGTTGGCTTTTCTTCATGTCCTTTGCGCCTTTGCGGTTTGATTTTTGGTTTGACATTCCCCGCGATTGATTGTACGCTTTTCGGACTTAGTTCGAGCCGGCAACAAATTGTTCGCTGAGATTTCCGACCAGACCGACAGCGCACCGACCCTAGCGACCCCATCGACCCACAGCCTGGCCCTCGACCCTGCCTTCGACGCGGCCGCTGCGGACGGCGCACTGTTCCATTTGAACGACCTGAGTCGCTTTCACTCATGGCTGCACCGAACAAGGCGGATCACAACACCATCCGCCGGCACAATGCCTCGCTCTTGCTGGAACAGCTGCGGCTCTACGCGCCGCTGTCCCGCGCCGACCTCGCCAAGCGCGTCGGCCTGAACCGCAGCACCATCTCCAGCATCGTCGCGCAACTGCTCGAAGAAAAACTGATCGTCGAAACCGAACTGCGCACGGACAAGATCGGGCGGCCCGGCTTGCTCATCGAGCTGAACGCCCAGGGCGGCGGCATAGTCGGCGTGGAGATCGGCGTGGACTTCATCCACGTCATCCTCACCGACTTTGTCGCCAATATCCTGTGGCGGCGGCGCATCCTCATCGGCGCGGGCGAAGCGCAGGAGACCTACACGCACATCGCCGAGGAGATGATCCGCCAAGCGCTGCAGCGGGCCGAGCAGATGTCGCTGCGCGTGCGCGGCATCGGCCTCGCTTTGCCGGGCATGGTCGACGCCGAACACGGCGAGCTGAAGTTTGCGCCCAACTTACGCTGGCACGACGTGCCCTTTGGCAGCCGCTGGGCCAAGCGCTTTGGCCTGCCCATTGTCGTGGAGAACAACGCCAACGCCGGCGCCCTGGGCGAATAT
>JBBSBO010000832.1:0-1702 GCA_038251215.1 Caldilineales bacterium | reverse complement strand
GGCGACACGGTGATCATCCAGGGCGCAGGGGCCATCGGCCTCATGTGCCTGATTGGGGCCAAGCTGAGCGGCGCGGCCCGCCTGATCGTGATCGGCGGCCCGCCCGCGCGCCTAGAATTGGCCAAGAAGCTCGGCGCGCACGTCACCATTGACATCGCCGACTTCCCCGATGTCGCCGCGCGCAAGGAAGTCGTGCTGGAGCATACCCCGCGCCGCGAGGGCGCTGATGTCGTTTTCGAGTGCGCCGGCTTCCTGCCCGCTTTCCCGGAGGGGCTGGAGTACGTCAAGCAGGACGGCACGTTCGTCGAGGTCGGCCATTTTGTGGACACCGGCACGATTGTGGTCAACCCGCACCGCCACTTCCTGCGCTCCAACCTGCGCCTGGAAGGCGTGTGGGGCAGCCGCCACTCGCACTTCGTGCGCGCCATGGCCGTGTTGGAGAACATGGAGTTCCCCTTCGCCGAGATGGTGAGCCACACGCTGCCGCTGGATCGCGTGCAGGAGGGCTTCGACGCGCTCAACGGCACGTATAACCTGGGCGGCGAGACCGTCGTCAAGATCGCGGTGCAGGCTTCCGCGGTCTAGGCAGGTCTAGCCGCAAAAAGAAGCAAACCGCAAAGGACGCGAAGAACGCAGAGGGCATCGGGAGTAGAGCGTGGATGTCGCTTTGCGGCTACGTTGTGAAGGAGCCGGCGACTGATGTTGCGCGCACCTCACACCAATAGGAGCAGACCGTTGACCGCATCCGCGCCTCTTTCAGAACTGCAAGTGCTGGGCATCCGCTACCGTGACGTGCGTTTCGCCCCCGCCGACGAGCGGGCCATCGACGCCTATGCCGCCTCCGGCGCGTATGACGCCGCCGGCGTGCCCGTGACGCTCTCGGAGCCGCGCCTGCCCGACGCTGACACGGACACTGCCGCCCCAGGCGGTGACGTGATCCGCGGGCTGGGCAGCCTCAACGGCGTCATTGCCGAGCAGACGGCGGCGGCGCGCCGCGCCGGGCGCGCCGTGCTGATGACGGGCGGCAACTGTTGCCACATTACGGGCATCCTGGGCGGTTTGCAGGACGCCCACGGAGCGGGCGCGCGCGTGGGCCTCATCTGGTTCGACGCCCACGGCGACTTCAACACGCCGCAGACGAGCCTGAGCGGGATGCTGGGCGGGATGCCGGTGGCGGTGTGCGCGGGCCTCGCCTTCCCGGCGTGGCGCGAGGGTTCGCACATCGTGGCGCCGCTGCCCACGGACCGCATCGTGATGGTGGATGTGCGCAACCTCGATGCGCCGGAGGAGCAGCTGATCCGCGCCGTGGGCATCCCCATTGTACCGGCGACCCCCGCCGAGGCCGGCGCGCCGCTGAATGAGGCCATCGCCGACCTGGCGCAGCGCTGCGACATGCTCTATCTGCACATCGACGTCGACATCCTCGACGAGCGCTACACGCCCGACCACGCCACGCGCGAGCCGAACGGCCCGGATATGGAGCAAGTGCTCGCGGCGGTCGACGCGGTGATGGCGACGGGCAAAGTCGCGGTCTATGCCGTAGTCTCGGTGTATGCCGGCGGTCCCGGCCGCGAGCGCGCCGTCGCCACCGGCGTCGAGCTGATCCGCGCGGGGCTGGCATCGTGGCGGCGTTACGGCATGGCGGGGTAGAGGAGGCCTGGGTTGACTACTTTGGCGCTTGAGTCGGAACCGATCACGGTTG
>JBBSBO010000831.1:0-1705 GCA_038251215.1 Caldilineales bacterium | reverse complement strand
GCTAGTATAGACAACGCCAATGGGCTTGTCAAACAGACCGGCGGTAGGGGCGGGCGGAATTCGCCGGCCTGTTTGACAAGCCCATTGGCGTTGTCTATACTAGCCCCAAGTATAGCACGGATGCCGGATTTAGCCCAATGCGCGCGCCGAATTCCTGTCTGGTTTTCTGCCGGACGGGAGGCGGCGCGGCTGCTTGGTTTTCTCGACTACATCTATCCCATATAATCTATTCCACACGATGCCCTAGACTGGGCAAAGGTACCCAGGAGCGCCGGATGGTTGACGAGCAGAAGCTGTTGGAAAAATGCCAAGCGGCGATGGAGTTCGCGGGCCGGCAAGTGCGGGCGCTGATCGAGGCGCAGCCCGATTTCTTCCCCATGTACACGCAGGGCGGGCGCTGGCGGCATGAGGGCGAAGCGTGGACAAACTGGTGCGAAGGCTTCTTGGGCGGGCAGATGTGGCTCCTCTACGGGCACACCGGCTCGCCCTATTGGCGGCGGCAGGCGGAGCGCTATTCGCGGCTGGTGGAGTCGCGCAAGAATGACCGCAGCGTGCATGACCTAGGCTTCGTCTTCTGGTCGACGTGGAAGCGCTGGTACGACCTGACGCAGGACCCTACGATCAACGAGGTCGTGGTACAGGCAGGGCGGACGCTGGCGCTGCGTTTCAACGAGAAAGGCCGCTTCCTGCGTTCGTTTGTGGCGGAGGACAGCCTCTTTATCGATATTATGATGAACGTGGGCATCATCTACTACGCGGCTCAGCAGACGGCGGACCCGGAGCTGCGCCGCATCGCCGACGAGCATTGCCTGACCACGCGGCGCACGCTGGTACGCGGCGACGGCAGCACTGCGCACGAAGGCATCTTTGACCTGGCAAACGGCGAGTTCCTGCGCCAGAGTACGCATCAGGGCCGGCGCGGTGACTCCGCCTGGGCTAGGGGGCTGAGCTGGGCGCTGTATGGCTTTGGCACTGCGTACGGCTTTTCGGGCGATGTGCGCTTCCTGCAAACGGCGGAGATGTGCGCCAACTTCTACATCGAACACACGCCGTCGCACGGCGTTCCGCCCAACGATTGGGATGAGCCGACGCCGGCGCACGCCTACGAAAGCTCGGCGGCGGCGATTGCGGCGAGCGGACTGTTTAACTTGGCTAAGCTGACGGGCGACGCGGCGCGAGCGCGCCATTATCGCGGCTACGCCTTGCAGATTGTGGACACGCTGACGACGCCGGAGTTCCTGGCGAGCGAGACGCCTGGTTGGGAGGGGGTCCTCAAGCACGGCATGTACCACGAGCGCAAGGAGCTGGGCGTGGACGAGAGCGTGATGTGGGGCGACTACTTCTTCCTGGAGGCGGTGACCAAGGCGCTCGGCCATGAATGAGCGGGGCGCCAATGCGCGCGTGGCCGTGGTGACGGGCGGCAGCCGTGGCATCGGGCGAAGCATCGTTCTGGCGCTGGCGCGTGCAGGGTGGACGACGGTGATCAACTACAACCGCGCCGCCGACGCAGCGGAGGAAACCGCGAGCGCCGTGCGCGCCCTGGGCGGGCAGACGACCGTTGTGCAGGCCGACGTGTCCGCCGCAGCGGACCGCGCACTCCTGGTGGCGGCGGCGCTGGCGCATGGGCGCTTGGACCTGTTGGTCAACAACGCGGGCATGGCCCCGCGGCGGCGCGCCGACCTGCTGGAAGTCGACGAGGCGAGCT
>JBBSBO010000830.1:0-1708 GCA_038251215.1 Caldilineales bacterium | reverse complement strand
TGGCCGCGGCGCAACAAATCAATGAACAGGCCCCCCACCGCAATGTCGGCCTGGTTGTAGAAACGCGACCCGACTGGGTGACGCCCGACGAGATCCGCCACCTGCGCCGCCTGGGCGTGACCAAAGTGCAGATCGGCGTGCAGAGCCTGGACGACGAGATCCTGGCGCTGAACAAACGCGGGCACGACGTAGCTGCCGTGCGTGCGGCGCTGGGTTTGCTGCGCACCGCCGGCTTCAAGATCCAACTGCACTGGATGCCCAACCTCTACGGCGCCACGCCCGAGAAAGACCGCGCCGACTTCGCCCGCTTCTTCGCCGACCCGGCCATCCGCCCCGACGAGCTGAAGATCTACCCCTGCTCGCTGATCGCCGGCACGGAGCTATACGAGCGCTATCTAGCGGGCGACTACCGGCCCTACACGCTAGAGGAGTTGGTGGACCTGCTGGCGACGGTCAAGCCGGACATCCCGCCCTACACGCGCGTCAACCGGCTCTTCCGCGACATCCCCGCGCATCACATCGAGGCGGGCGTGCGCGCCAGCAACCTGCGCGAGGTCGTGCATGCCGAGCTGGCGCGCCGCGGCCAACACTGCGGCTGCATCCGCTGTCGCGAGGTCAAGCGGCGCACGGTATCCGCCGACGAGGTGGAGCTGCGCGACACGGTCTATGACACGGACCTGACGCGCGAACACTTCCTGCACTTCGTCACGCGCGATGCCCAGGATGCCGCCGGCGAGCCGGGGTTGATCGCCGGCTTTCTGCGCCTGAGCCTGCCGTTTGCGCCCCGTACAGGCAGCCGCGCCTTTCTGGAGGAGATCGCCGAAAGCGCCATGATCCGCGAGGTGCATGTGTATGGCCCCGCCCTCTCGGTAGGCAGCGAAAGCGCGGGTCAGGCCCAGCACAGCGGCCTGGGCGGGCGTCTGCTGGAGGCTGCGCGGCGCATCAGTCGCGCAGCCGGCTTCCAGCGCATCAGCGTGATCGCAGCCACCGGCACGCGCCCCTACTACGCAGCGCGCGGCTTCACCGAGGGCGAGCTATACCTGAGCGGGGACGTGTAAAAAACATCAAACCGCAAGCCGGGCCGCGAGGCGGGCGACGACCTGCTCCGCTACCTCGGCTTTGCTCATCAGCGGCAAGGTCTCGCGCGAGCCGTCGTCCGCCAGCAGGGTGACGCGGTTGGTGTCCACGGCAAAGCCGGCGTCGGTCGCGGCCACGTCGTTGGCAACGATCAGCGCCAGACCCTTGCGCTCCAACTTCGACTGCGCATTCTCCAGCAAGTTCTCCGTCTCCGCGGCAAAACCGACCACCAGCGCAGGGCGCCCCGTCGCCGCGCGCTGCTGTGCGACCTCGAGCAGAATGTCGGGGGTGCGCGCCAACTCCACCACGGGCGTGTCGCCGTTCTTCTTGATCTTATGAGCCGCGGCCTGCGCCGGGCGAAAGTCCGCCACAGCCGCGGCCATGATCAGGGCGTCCGCCTGTGCTGCAGCGGCAAGGACAGCCGCGGACATCTCCTGGGCGGTGTCGACGGCGACGAGGCGCGCGCCCGCCGGTACGGGCAGGCTGCTCACCGTGCTGACCAGCGTCACCTCGGCGCCGGCGTCGAGCGCGGCCTGCGCCAGCGCATAGCCCTGCTTGCCGGAGGAGCGGTTGCTGAGGAAGCGCACGGGATCCAGCGGCTCGCGCGTGCCGCCCGCGCTGACCACCACGT
>JBBSBO010000829.1:0-1710 GCA_038251215.1 Caldilineales bacterium | reverse complement strand
TATCTGTGGTCGGCGCCGCCGGTACACCTGCGCGATTTCTTTGTGCAGACTCGTTTTGATGAGTCGTACACCGACGCCGTGTTGAGCGTGGCGGTGCAGGCGCGCAATGGGCAACAGGTCGCGGCCCGCGGCTACGAAGTCGAGGCGCTACTCTTTGATGACGCGGGCAAGCCGGTTTTGGCCGAGCGCCTCACCGCGTCATTCTCTGTGGAGGCGGGCGCGCAGGCGGAGGTTGCTTTGCAGGCGGCGATTGCGGCTCCGCGCAAGTGGTCGGAAGAGACGCCAACCTTGTACACGTTGCTGCTGACGCTGCGTGATGGGGCAAGGAGCGTGACGGAGGTGGTCGGCTGCCGCGTGGGCTTCCGCCAGGTCGATTTGAAGGACGGTCAGATTCACGTCAACGGCGTGCCGATCCTGCTCAAGGGCGTCAACCGCCACGAGCATGACCCCGAAACGGGCCACACCGTGACGGTGGAGTCGATGCGCCAGGACATCGACCTGATGAAGCGCGCCAACATCAATGCCGTGCGCACCTCGCATTACCCCAATGACCCGCGCTGGTATGAGCTGTGCGACAGCTACGGCCTCTATCTCTACGA
The DNA here is from genome assembly GCA_038251215.1 of Caldilineales bacterium. Taxonomy (GTDB): domain Bacteria; phylum Chloroflexota; class Anaerolineae; order Caldilineales; family Caldilineaceae; genus JASGTU01. Next base: position 1,111 of record JBBSBO010000829.1, on the reverse strand, counting down.
TGAGGCCGATCTGGAGACGCACGGCGTGTGGGACAGGCTGACGAAGGACCCGCTGTGGGAGGCGGCTTTTGTGGACCGCGCCGTGCGCATGGTGGAGCGCGACAAGAATCACCCCAGCGTCCTCGTGTGGTCGCTGGGCAACGAGTCGGGCTATGGGCAGAACCACGACGCCATGGCGAACTGGATCCGCAGCCGCGACGACACGCGTCTGATCCACTATCACCCGGCGGAGGACGCGCCGATCATCGACATTCTGGGGCCGATGTATCCCAGCGTGGCGCGCATCATCGAGATGGCGCAGAAGCCGGGCGAGACGCGGCCGGTGGTGATGTGCGAATATGCGCACTCGATGGGCAACAGCACGGGCAACCTCAAGGAGTATTGGGACGCGATTGAGACGTACCCGCGGCTGCAAGGCGGTTTCATCTGGGATTGGGTGGACCAGGGCATCTGTCGCGTGACCGAGGACGGGCGCGAGTGGTTCGCCTATGGCGGCGACTTCGGCGACACGCCCAACGACGGCAACTTCTGCGGCAACGGCCTGATCGGCTCGGACCGCGTGCCGCATCCCGCGCTGTGGGAATACAAGAAGATCCTGGAGCCGGTGCGCGTAGAGGCGCTGGACCTGGGCAAGGGGCGACTGCGCGTGAGCAATCGCCGCTTCTTCACGGATCTGAGCGACCTCGAGATCGCGTGGACGGTGAAGCGCATCGGCCCGGTGTCGCCCGCGACGGGCAAGGCGCAGACAGAGGTGATCGCGTCCGGCTCGATGGCCGCCCCGGCTGTGGCTGCCGGGCAGAGTGCGGACATCACCGTGCCCTATGCGCTGCCGCAAGACGACAAGCCGGGGGATGTGTGGTTGATGCTGCACTTCACGCAGCGCAGCGCGACGCTGTGGGCGGAGGCGGGATATGCGGTGGCGTGGGCGCAGTTCCAACTGCCTGCAGGAACACCCGCGCGTTCCTCCGAGCAAGGCGCGGCTGCGCGTGCGCTGACGGTGCGCGAGACGGCGGCGGCTCTGGTGATCGAGGGCGACGCGTTTGCCCTGGAATTCGACAAGGATACCGGCGCGCTGACGACGTTGCGCCAGGGCGGGCGCGCCGTGACCAAG
>JBBSBO010000828.1:0-1710 GCA_038251215.1 Caldilineales bacterium | reverse complement strand
TGTGTGGCGCGTGCGCGGGTCGGAGCCGTCGGTCGTGTAGTAGGTGTCGCCGGCGGGCGCGTCGAGGGCCAACGTCAGCGTCGGGTCAAACTCGCCGCCTTCCTGGCTGAAGTGCGGCGGGTCGATAGCCGGGTAGTAGCCGGCGGCGCGCGCCAGCCGGATCAGCTTGGCGGCGTTGCCTTCCATCTGCGCGGCGACGTTGTCGCGCGCGGCACGCCAGTCCTCCGGCGTGATGGGGTCGTCGAAGCGCACATCGCCCCAGCGTGCGGACTCCGCCACGATCGCCGGTTCCACCGTGGCGGCGAGCGCCTGCCAGCGTGCGCGGGCGTTGGCATCGGTCAGCGCTCCGTCATGATAGAGCTGTTTGTAGAGACGGTCGGCAAAGGTCAGGCGGAAATCGGCGTTCTGCATCAGCGCCTCGAAGACGAGCTTGACGATGTTGGGATAGGGCGCGCCCTCCCAGCCTTCGCTGCCGAGCACGATGTCGGCGCCGCTGTCCCAGGTCATTTCGCCGTCCCACACAAAGAACTGGTTGCGTCCGGCGGGGTTGCGCACGTCGACATACCAGTTGTTTTCCGGCCAATCGTGGTTGCCGGCGTACCAGTTGACGATCATGTAATCGCTGAACTGGACGGGGTCGACGAACTCCAGCATGGCGGCGTACTTCTCCGGGTCATCCAGGCCGCCGTCTTGCGCCAGTTGGCGCAGGATGTCGAAACGGTCCGGCTGCCCGCCTACGGCGCCGCCGTGGTTGACGGAGAACCAGTCGTCCTTGTCGCCGCCCAGGTAGGAGGCGGCAAAGGCGGCGTCGGGGCGCTCGATAAGATTGTACAGCCCCCAAAACAGCCCATTGATGTAGAGGTGGGCAAACAGCCCATGCGAACCGACGCCGGACGCGGCGAACTGCGAGGCGCGCAGCCATTCGTCGCGCAGATAGGTCGTTTGGCGCAGGTCCACAGGTGCATCCTCGGTCGAGGGGTGACCGGCGAAGGAGCGGTCCACGCCAGCGCGCAGCACCAGCGTGTCGAACTCCGCTACAGGCGAAGCGGGGAAGACGGCATCGTCCAGCTTGGACGCGCCGTATTGTTGCTTGAAGAAGAGGCGGAAGGAGTGCTTGGGCATGAACTCCCAGCGCCCCGCCCCGCCCTGAATGCGCAGCCCGGCGTCGACCTGGAAGCCCGGCTGTACGCCGTCGGGATAGAACATCTCGACGGAGACGGGCTGCTCTGTTTCTGCGCCGCGATCCTGCGGGTTGCTGTAGAGCGCGGCGAAGTCGTCCATCTCCATCACGAGCGACAGCGAAGGCAGCGCCGCCAGGGCGTCCGGCAACTGCGGGCCGTAGACGGGGTCGTGTACGATGCGCGGGTCCATGGCATAGTCGGCCTGTACGGGCGTGTGCGCTGCGTAGCCGGCGATGGCGATGGGGTGTTCGCCCCAGGCGGCGGGGAAGCCTGCGGGCGCTTCGGGCTGCGCCACTACATCGTGCGCGAAGACGTAGGTGCGCGTGGTGACGGGCGAGCGGCGGAAGTCCGGCTTGAAGGCCGCCGCGCGCAGCGGCGTGGTGGCGGCGATCTCCAGCGACTGCGTATACAGGTCGCCGTTTTCCGGCGTCGGCTCGCTGCCGTCTTTCGTATAGCGGACGACGGCGTCGGGGTCCGGGTGACTGAGCGTGACGGTGATGGGCGCGTCGTAGAGGCCGTGCGGGGCGGA
>JBBSBO010000827.1:0-1711 GCA_038251215.1 Caldilineales bacterium | reverse complement strand
GTGGCATACGCCGCCACATAGGCGGCGGTGGCCTCGTTGGCGGGCGTCGGCGTGTTGGTCACCACGAAAGGCGTGGGTGTAGGCGTGGGCGTGACCATGTTGGGCGGCGTGGCGGTCGCCGTGCCCAGGATTCTGGCCCAGTCTGTCGCCATCACGGCCTGCGTGGCCGCGGCGAATACATCTGCTGGCGTGGGGGTTAGGGTCACGACGATCAGCTCGGCCTCTGCCGCGCCGGCGGGCGCGGGGTTGGCTTGCCCGCCTGCCGAGGGAAGAGCTGTCCACACGGCTGGCGGCGTGGGCGTGGCCATAGGCGTGGGCGTGCTGGGAGGGGTGGGCGTCGCCGTCGGCGCGGCGATGGCTGCGGATGTGTGCGTGTCGGTCGGCGATAAATCGCCGGCTGCCGTACCCGCGCTTTCCGTGTCCGGTCCAAAAGTCGCCTGCATGGCGCGGAACTCCACCCAGTCGGTGTCTGTCGCCGGCTGCCATTCCAGGCCGAACTGCACTTCGACTGCATCCGGGGAGATGGCGCGCGTCACGACGTAGTCGCGCCACTGGATGGCGTCCATGCGCACGCTGCTGCTGCGCCATGTCGTGCCGTCGAACTCGCGGATGATCAGTGCTACGCCATTCGGTGGAGAAAAGGCGCGCGCCTGGGCGCTCAAAGATACCACTGTGCCAGCGGGCAGCGCCGGATCCGTGTCAGTTGCGGTCAGGGGCCACACCAGGCGCAGCGCGCGCCCAGGCGCCCCCACGCTGGCGTCCGGCAAAATGCGAATGCTGTCACCGGCCGCGGCCGAACCTGAGGCGGGCACGAAGCTGAAGCGGAAATCGCCCACGGACTCCGCCGCTTGCAGGGGCGGCGCGGCGTCGCCCAGCTCGTCGACGGAGACGGCGGGGGCGCCTTGCCATTGGCTGGGCAACGCGAAGAGATTGCCCGCGCCGTCGGCGGGCGCGCTCGGCGCGCCCACCGGTGCGGACAGGGCTAGGACGATCAGCAGGGCAACAGCGCCGGCTACAGTCAGCCGAGAAATCCAGGCGACGGGTGCGATGTGTCGAGTCATGAGTCCTGGGTAACCTTGTTTGCTTGAAAATGAATGACGGTCGGTTGCTTCACCAAAGGCCGGCTGCTATCTGGGTTATACGCAGCGAGCGTGGCAGGCGATACGGACAACGGCGGGCAGCTACTCAAAGGAGATCGCCTGCTCGGCGATGGCCGCTTCCCACAGGGTGACCGGCGTCTGTGCATAGCGCTGCGCCAGCGCCGCGGCGAGTTCTTCGCGCCCGTCCTCGCGGCGCGTCACGACGATGGCGAAACCGCCTCCGCCTGCGCCCGCCAGCTTGCCGCCCGCAATGGTCGGCTCCATAAAGGCGAACAGATCGTCGATAAAAGGGTTGGTGCAGCCGGGGTCCATGCGCTTGTTCAACTGCCAGTGTTCCGTCAGCAGGCCGCCAAACGCATCCGCATCGCCGCGCTCCAGCGCGTCGCGCATGACGAGCGCCAACCGCCCAATCTCGCCCAAGCTCCACACCATCTCCGGGTCGCGCGCCCTCCAGCGGCCCATCACCGCGCGCAGCAGATTCTTGGCGAGGCGCTGCTGTCCGCTGTAGACAAGCAGCAGTCGCCCGCGCAGCGTCGTCTCCGCCGCGGGCGTGAGTGGGGCTAACGTGATGCGTTGGGGCAAGCCCGGCGCGCTGGTCACAAGCTTGACGC
>JBBSBO010000826.1:0-1714 GCA_038251215.1 Caldilineales bacterium | reverse complement strand
GTCAGCAGCAACGCGGCCAGAAACGTCCCCGCCACGATGCGAAACCACTGGCGCGTCTGCTGCCGCCACCAAATGCCCAGCAACACCAGCAGCACCACGCCAATTCCTGCCAAGCCCAAATAGCGCCAGTCGGCGAAGAGCACCCAATCTTGGGGCCAATGGGGCAGGGCAAACTCAGGCATAGGGCCAACCGTGGAACAGCACAGACGCGCCGATAGCTACTGCAAGTCCAACAGCGCGTCCGGTGCAGCCCAGCACAGGAAGGCGCGCGACATCTTTTCCGGCAAGGCCACCAGCGGCTGCGGCCTGTCGACGCCGTTCCAGCGCGCCACTTCCAGAATGCCCGCCGCGCTGCCGGAGATCGTCAACGTGTACTCGCCGTCGCGACACACGGCAAAATCGCGTAACTGGCTCTGGTTGGGGAAGAGATAGCCGGTAATCGCCACATCGCCCGCGGGCTGGTCGGGGCCGGGCAGCTGGATGCGCACCAGGCCAAACTGGTCCACGCCGACGGTGTCGCCGGGCGCGAAGCGGCTGCGCACGACGATCAGCCGTTCGTTGCCTTGCCATTCCACGTTCGGCGCCAGAAACTCGAAGCGGTCTTCGACCGCATAGACGCTGCGAATCGTGCTGGCGCCGCGCCCTTCCAGCGTGAGGATGCGCGCAGTGTTCGCCGGGCGGATGAAGCCGGAGGTTAGGCTGGGGTGCTCCGCATCGTAGACCAGATAGGCCAGCTTCGTGCCGTCCGGGCTGACCTGCAGCGGGCCGCGATAGCTTTCCGGCGTCAGCAGCAACTGCGGCATGGCGGAAGCCGTACCCTCGCCCTCGGCGTCCAAAACGACCGGCAGGCGGAACACGCCCATATACAGCGCCTGAGCGTCCGTGTCGGTCGTGTCGACCAGCAGCGTGACGCCGGTCAAGCTGCCCGTCGCCGGGTCGACCTGCGGCTGTACGCCCAGCAGAATGGGCGAAAGGGTGGCATCGACCAGCGCGCTGCCCGTGGCGAAGAGTTTGCCCGACGCGCGCAAGTGCAGCACCACGCGCCCCAGACCGGGGTCGAAGTGCCACAACTGCCATTGGTCTATATCGGCCTGCGGCGTTTCGATCCACCACAAGCCGCCCAGGTTATCGCCCGCTACGCCGTGCAGCGTGTAGAAGGGCTGCGCGTGGATCTCGACGCCGCTGCCGTCGCCGCGCACCCACGTGAAGCGATGGGCGCCGCCGCGCAGCCCGGCCGGACCGACCACGACGCCGCCGCCCAGGTCGCCGCTTGCCCACACGGCCTCTTGTTCGTCCACCCACAACTGGCGCAGGGCGCCCGCGATCTCCAGCATATAGATGCCCGGCTCCTCGGGGCTGCCGATCAACGCCACGGCGGAGCCGCCCGCAATCGCCGCCGCCAGGTCGGCCCGCGGTGCGATCTTGGCGCGTTCAACGGGCGGTCCCGCCGCGATGCGCACCGTCTGCGCCGCCAGCACGGCGGCGTTGTCCGCTGCAGGCGCGCCCTGTACATAAACACGCGTGCCGGGCAGCAGCATTTCGGCGGACGCGGGGATCCACTCGGCGGGGAAGAGTCCGAAGAGGCCGCTCCACACTTCGATGCTCGCCGTGTCTGTGGCGAGCGCCCACAACGCGCCATCGGCGGCGACCGCGCCGACCGCGCCTGCCGCATTGGCGGGGGCCGCTTCCGCCGAGATGGTGAGCGCCATTTCCG
>JBBSBO010000825.1:0-1720 GCA_038251215.1 Caldilineales bacterium | reverse complement strand
TGGAAGATGATGACGGCGAAGATGGCGAGTCCGCTCAGATAGAGTAGGCGTCGTACCACGATAGGGCCTTTCAGCGATGTCGGCAGCGATGATGTGTGCGCCGCAAGGGCGCTCACGGAGGCTCTTGAAGTTGGCTGAGATAATCCGCCAGCGCCCTGACGCTTTTGAAGTTCTCGTAGGTGACGTCTTCGTCGGGGACGCGCAGCCCAAAGCGTTCGTCCACGAAGGCCACGATCTGCAGGATGCCCAGCGAGTCAATCGTGCCGTTGGCGAGCAGGTCGTCATCGGGCGAAATGGTGGATTTGCGGTCGCGGATGAGGTCGTTCTTGATGTAGTCCATGAGGACGGTCTCTGTGCCCTGAGTCATTGTCGGTTTGCTCCTTTTGATTGCAATTTCAAGTTGTAGTCTAGCCCCTTGTGGGCGTTGCGACGGGCACAAGGCCCTGGGCTACGGGATTGCCCTAACCGAAAATATACCGATAATAGCGCCGGAACGGCGAATGATCTACCAGCCACATCAGCCCCAGCGGGGTGATCAACGCAGCGGCGATCAGCAGCGATTGTAACAGGAGCTGGTGCGGCAGCAGGCCCGGCAGCAGGCGGCTGATCGCTTTGGCCGCAACGATGATGCCCAGCGTGTGAACCAGGTAGATCCCGAAAGAACGCACCCCCAATTTTTGCAGCGCGTCGGCCAGACGGGGCGCCAACGCGCCGCCGCCGAGGAAGGCCAGGATGATCGCACCGGAGTAGAGTTCGTCCGTGAGGGTGCGAAACTGGCCGACCCACGGGGTGGACGCGGCGCGCATTAAGGTCTCCCATTCTACCATGCCGGCAACGAACAGGACAGGCGCGGCAACCAACACGCTGCGATGCGCCCGGTCAACCCAGGCCCGGAAGGGCGCGACGTGGGTTCCCGCGACCACGCCGATGGCGAACCAGAAGCAGAGGCCGGGGAAGAACCACGCCGGCGTCAGCCAGGCCAGCGCGGCAGTCAGTGCGCCGGTGGGGGCCAGCGCCTTGAGGTAGATCGCGAACATGGCCGTCAGTTGCAGCAGCAGCGCGCCCACCAACACCCATTTCCAGCGGCGTTGCGCCAGGAAGACGAGCAGCGGCGCCAGAAGATAGTACTGGATCAGCAGCGGCACGTAATAGAAGCCCGCGGCCGCGCCGCCGAAGGCGATGCGGCGCGCGTAGGAGATCGGCGCGTAGACCGATCCCAGCGCCGCATCGAGGAGGAGATAGACGGCGGACCAGAGCAGGTACGGGACGACCAGCATCTTGATCCGGCTGCCGACGATGCTCCAGACGCCGGCGTTTGCCGCCGCCGGTGAGCGAACGGCGTTCGCCCCGGGCGCGCCGATGGCGCGGCTCAACGCGAAGGCGGCGAAGTAGCCCGACACGAAGAGGAACGCCGGCACGGCGAAGGTGGCGAGGCCCTCTCCCAGGCGTAACAGCCAGTAATCGAAGCTGCCCTGGGCGCCGAAGTACGGCACGACGACGGGGCGATAGCGGTCGGCCCACCAGATGAGGGCGATGAAGCCCCATCCGACGGTGTGATTGAGCACCACCCCGAGGATCGCCAGGCCGTTGAGCAGGAGCAGGCGTCGAACCATCAGTCTATCGGCACAGAAGTCAATTGCGGCTTGAACAGGTGGTGCTCCGACGCTTCGACTTTTTTGATGTACTCGCGCATGGCGTCGAGCACGGGCACTTGCTTCCG
>JBBSBO010000824.1:0-1733 GCA_038251215.1 Caldilineales bacterium | reverse complement strand
GGGGTTGGGGCTGCTGGCGCTGCTGGTCGCGCGGCCCCTCACGGCGCAGGCGCAGGCCGCCGACGACTGGAGCCGCGTGCAAGCTGCCGGCAAGATCGTCTTCGGCACTTCCTCCGGCTATCCGCCCTTCGAGTATTATGGTAGCGACTTCCAACTGGACGGCTTCGACATCGCCCTGGCGCGCGAGCTGGGCAAGCGCATGGGCGTCGAGGTCACATTCAACGATTTCGCCTTCTCCGGCCTGATCGACGCCCTGCGCCTGGGCCAGGTGGACGCGGCCATCGGGGCTATCTCCGTCACGCCCGACCGCCAGCAAATCGTCGACTTCACCAACCTCTACTATATCGGCGAAAGCGCCGTGCTGACGCTGGACACCAACCCGGTGACGATCAATTCCGCCAGCGAGTTCGCCGGCTTGCGCGTGGGCGTGGAGCTGGGCAGCATCTACAACTACTGGGTGCAGGCCAACCTGGTCGACGCGGGCATCATCCCGCAGGAAAACTTGGTCACCTACGCCGATACCAACGCGCTGGTACAGGGCCTGCGCGCGGGCCAGATCGACGCCGCCGTGATGGACCGCCTGACAGCCTTTGTCTATAACATGGGGTCGCAGGATCTGCACCCGGCAGGCGTGGGGCTGAACCAAGAGCGCTTCGCCATCGCCACGCGCACCGACTCAACCCTGGTCACGCCGCTCAACGAAGCGCTGCTCGCCATCCAGTCCGACGGCACATACGGGGACTTGGTGCAGCGCTACCTCAACCTCGACGCCGACAAGGTGTCGAACGACAAGGCGGAAAGCGAAGTCGTCAACCTGCCGCCGGAGCCAAGCGCCGCCAAAGAGCCGTGCATCGACGGCATGGCCTATGTTGAAGATCTGAATTTGAACGACCAGAACATGACGGCCCCGCCCGTCATGGCCCCGGGCCAGAATTTCGTCAAGAGCTGGCGCATCAAAAACAGCGGCACGTGCGCGTGGGCGGCAGATTACCAGCTCGTGTATGTCAACGGCAATCGCCCCGAGGCGAGCATGTCTGCGGCTGCGCTGCCCCTGGGTCGCGAGGTGCAGCCGGGCGAAACCATCGACCTGTCGCTCTCCCTGGTCGCGCCCATCACCTATGGCGTTTTCCAGGGCTTCTTCCAACTGCGCAACAACACCGGCGAACTCTTCGGCCAAGTGATTTGGGCCGGCATCCAAGTGCCCAACCCCAACCCGCCGCCCGCTACGCCCACGCCGCCGCCCGCGCCCAGCCAGAACGTCAACCCCAACCTGCGCTCCGATGCCGACTGGGTTAATTCGGGCCAATGCACCACCATCCGCTGGGATGTGGATAACGTGAACGCCGTCTACTTCGTCGACGCCGGCAATGTCCAAGGCGTGGGCGGGCACGACGCACGCACGGTCTGCCCAGGGCAAACGGCAACCTTCGTCCTGCGTGTGGTGCGCACCGATGGCGCGACCGTCGAGTTCCCCATCACGATCAACGTTAGCGGCGCGCCGCCCTCGCGACCCGGCCCCAGCATCAAGCACTTCGGCGTGGATCGCAACAACATCCGCCCGCACGAATGCATCAACTTCGATTGGCGCACCGAGAATGCCGACGGCGTCAACCTCTATCGCGGCGGCACGCGCATCGTCGCCAACGGCCCGCAGCAGGGGTCTTTCCACGGCTGCCCGGTTGAAGGCCGCCATGACTATCGGCTGGAGGCCTACGGCAACGGCAACACGTCGC
>JBBSBO010000823.1:0-1734 GCA_038251215.1 Caldilineales bacterium | reverse complement strand
TTCAACGCGGATGCCGGCGGCGGTCAACTCTGTTTCCAGCTCGTGCTTGATGCGCGTGACCCATTTCTCGCGCTCGTCGCGCTTCTGTTCCACGGCGCGGGCCAATTCGCGATAGGCATTGGGTTCCAGGTAGCGGAAGCTGGTGTCTTCCAGCTCCCATTTGATCTGCCAGATGCCCAGGCGGTTGGCGAGCGGGGCGAAGATGTCGAGGGTTTCGCGGGCGATGCGCTTTTGCTTGTGTTTCTTCTGGCTGCCCAGGGTGCGCATGTTGTGCAGGCGGTCCGCCAGCTTGATGATGACGACGCGCACGTCGTCCACCATGGCCAGGAACATCTTGCGCAGCGATTCGGCCTTGGCGTCGGCGATGCCCTGCTGGGCGTTGCCGATCTCGTTGATGCGCTTGAGCTTGGTGACGCCGTCCACGAGGTTGGCGATGACGTCGCCGAAACGCGCGCGCAGAAAGTCGAGGTCGAACTCGGTGTCTTCCACGACATCGTGCAGCAGGCCCGCGGCGATGGTGTCTGGGTCCATGTGCAGCTCGGCCAAAATGACGGCGACGGCAATGGGATGGGTGACGTACGCCTCGCCGCTGTTGCGCTCCTGGGCGCGATGGGCGTAGTCGGCGACGATAAAGGCGTCGAGCAGCTTGTCCTTGTCTTTGTCGCTGTAGGCGCGCGACAGGCGCTGCAAGAGCGTTTCCAGCCCCTTCAGCTCATCGGCCCCGGGCGTGATGGCGATCAAAGTGGACTTGTCCGCCGGCGGAATGGCGGGACGCCGGCGCAGGCTCGCCAAGAGATGGCTGAACGGCGCGGCGTTTTCGGGTGGGCCGGTGAAGGCGACCTCGGTCGTTTTGACGTGGGTCTTATCGGCAGCGCTGGCGTCCGGCCCATCGGCGCTCGCGCCGTTAGCGGGCGCGGGCTGGACTTCGCGCGGGGAGCGGCCCTTGGCGGCGGGCGTCGCACCGTTGTCAGGGCGGGGGATTGCCTCCTCTTTGCGTCCTGCACCGATTGGTTGTTGGCCGGCTAGACCCATTGCGGTTCACCTCGAACGACACTAGACATGCGGGGCGCACGTGACCTACACTCTGCGCAACGGCGGCGGATTCCTGTTATTATACCCGTTCTCATGGCGGCCTGCAACGGTCTCGCGCAAGACCCGGCGAGCGTACTTGTCACAGGCGCGGGGCTGTGGCATCCTGCGCAGAATGCCCTCGGTTGATTCAATTGTGTGCGCAGAAAGGCAGACGATGGGGCTGGTTCGCCGGCTGTGGATCTATCAGGCGGAGCGCTTTCCGCTGGCATCTTATGGGCTGCTGGTGGCGGTGATCGCGGCGGCAGGCGTCGGCTTTTCGCTTACGGCGCGCGGCGCGGCCGGCCTGCCCCCGGCGCAGGCGGCGCTGACGGCGTTTGTCGTTGCGTTCATCTTCTTTTTCCAGTTGCGCGTGGCGGACGAGTTCAAGGATTTGGCGGATGATGCCCGCTACCGGCCTTATCGCGCCGTGCCCAGGGGGCTGGTCACGCTGCGTGAGCTGGCATGGCTGGCGTTCGCCGGCGGCGCGGTACAGGCGGCGGCGACATGGGCATGGGCGCCGGCGTTGGGGTGGGCGCTGGTTGCGGGCTGGGGGTATCTGTGGCTGATGCGCGTCGAGTTCTTCGCGCCCGCCTGGCTGAAGGCGCATCCGCTGCTCTATATGCTGTCGCACATGGGCATGCTGCCGCTGATCTTCGTCTATAT
>JBBSBO010000822.1:0-1743 GCA_038251215.1 Caldilineales bacterium | reverse complement strand
GCATCCGCCCAATCCGCTAAATCAGCGTTCTATTCTTTACACAGGGCCGATGGGCCAGCCGGCGGCTTCCGCCAGCAGGGTGGTCTGCGCGCTCCACTCCAGGCGCTCGAGCGTGTCGTAGGCGTCATCCAGCGTGCGCCCGGCCATGACCACGCCGTGCCAGGCGAGGATGAAGCCGATGCCGTGTTTTTCCAGCTCCGGCTCGCGCCCCTTCAGGGCAGCCTCCACCGCATCGGCCAGTTCTTGACTCTCGGCCGGGATGTTGGGCAGCACTTGCAGCGTGCCGAACTTTTCGGTGTATTGGCTGGTGGGCGAGAGCGGGCGGCCCGTGGCGGCAAAGACGTTGAGGAAGCGGGGGTGGGCGTGGATCACGCCGTTGATCAGCGGGTAGCTGCGATAGCAGGCGAAGTGCATGCGCCCCTCGCGGCTCAGGCGGGACATGTCGCCTTCGACGATGTTGAAGTCGCGGTCAAAGACCAGGATCATCTCCTCGGTCAGTTTCCAGCGGTTCTTGCTGCCCAGGTAGCGCGGGGTCATGTAGATGTGGTCGCCCACGCGACAGCTGACGTTGCCGCCGGCGCTGTTGGTCATAAAGCGCTCGTACATCAGATGCGCGATCTCGACCATCTTGGGGCGAGGGTCTTCGTGGGTAGGCATCTTTTTAGCTTCCTTACGTGGGTGAAACTCGGGACTGAATGGAATCGCAATCGGATCGAATGCGGGGTCGACCCGAGGTCAAAGTTGGGCAGCGACAGAAACGAAAGAGAAACAAAACCTCTCGATTACTTTATCACATTCGCAGCCGCGGTTCAAGCTGGATGATCATGCAAAAAAGTGCAAACCGCGAAGAACGCAAAGAGCGCGAAGAAAAAGCAACAGCAAGAACAGCAAAAAGCAGTTGGCTCGGCCTCACCCCGGATGCTATACTGCACGCATGGCCCAGCCACAGTTGATCCTCGCCCACGACCTGGGCACGACCGGCAATAAAGCCAGCCTGTTCGACGCCGACGGCGCCTGCTTGGGCAGCGTCTTTGCCGGCTATGCTACCGCCTACCCGCAGCCGAACTGGGCCGAGCAAAACCCCGACGACTGGTGGGAAGCCGTCTGCACGACCACGCAGCGGCTGCTGGCGCAGACGGGCGTGGACGCCCGCGCCGTCGCCGCCGTCTCGTTCAGCGGGCAGATGATGGGCTGCGTGCCCATTGCCGCGGACGGGACGCCGCTGCGCTCCTGCATCATTTGGGCGGACCAGCGCGCCGAGCGCGAGGCGGCGGAGATCGCCGCGGCCTGTGGCGCCGATGAGGTCTACGCGCGCTGCGGACATCGCGCCAGCCCGGCCTATACCGCGCCCAAGATCCTGTGGGTGCGCCGCCATCAACCCGACCTCTACGCGCAAACCGTCTCTTTCTTGCAGCCCAAAGACTATCTGGTCTATCGCCTGACGGGGGAGTTCGCCACCGACTACTCCGATGCATCGGGCACGCTGCTCTTCGACTTGGTGGGCCGCCGCTGGCATCAGCCTTTTTTGGACGCGCTGGAGCTCGACGCGGCGCGCCTGCCCCGGCTGCTGGCTTCGACGGACGTGGCGGGCACGGTGACCGAGGCTGCCGCCGCGGCCACGGGCCTGGCGGCGGGCACGCCGGTGGTGATCGGCGGCGGCGACGGCGCCTGTGCAGGGGTGGGCGCGGGCGTGATCGAGCCGGGCGATTGCTATTGCAATATCGGCTCGTCGGCCTGGGTCAG
>JBBSBO010000821.1:0-1746 GCA_038251215.1 Caldilineales bacterium | reverse complement strand
GTGCAGGAAGCTGAGGATGAAGTCGCCAACGGGATCCTGCCCCAAGCCGGTGAGCAGCGCGGTCTTGAGGCCCAGCCGTCGCCCGCCCACGCTGATGTTGGTGGGCGAGCCGCCGACATAGGCGGCGAAGCTGGTGATGGCCTCGAAGGGCGCACCGACGTCGTTGCTGTAGAGGTCGATGGACGAGCGGCCCATGTGCAGCGAATCATAGGTGCGCGAATTAGGGTCTGCGGCAGATGCGGGCATGAATGCCTACCTTTTTGCGGCGCCAAGAAAAGGGATAGTGGCTATCGACTGCTCGATCAAGTATGCGACAACTAATAAAGCGGCAGCCGCGGGTCGACGCCCTTGTAGCTGTCTTTCACCCAGGCGTAGGCCGGATCGTCCTGGTTCGCCAGGCTTTGCGCGCTGCCGGCCAACACGTTGAGATAGTAGGTGGTATAGCCGGGCGCGCTCACGACGGGGTGATAGCCTTCGGGCACGATCACGGCGCAGTTGTCGCGCGCGCATACGAGCGCGTCAATGGGATACCCGGCTTGGTGCAGCGGCGAATGCTCGTCGGTATAGACGCGCTGATAGGCGTAGCCTTCGGGCCGGTCGATCTTGTAGAAATAGACTTCCTCCAGATCCGCCTCGACGAGGTTGCCCTGCGCGTCTTGGATGTGGACATCATGCTTGTGGCCGGGGTAGCTGCTCCAATTACCGCTGGGCGTGTAGACTTCGACCAGCACCAGGCGCTGGACAGGCGAGCCGGGTGGCAGCAGGTCGTTGATCTGGCGACTGGCGTTGTCGCCGCCGCGGACCGAAATGGGCACATCTTGCGGGCGGATCAGCCAGGGGTCGTGGTCTTCGTCGGTGGGGACCCAGGTGACGGCGAAGTCGCCTGCCTGCGCGGCCGTCACGGTGAAGTCGGTGTGGCGCGGCAGATAGAGCGCGTGGGCCGCGCTCTCGAACACGCTGCGCCGCCCGCCGATGGCGGACCAGGCGCCGCGGCTCGACTGCACGTCGTAGACGCCGCTGAGGTTGACGAAGGCAAGTTCGCACTCGCCGGTGGCAAAGCGCCAGCTCTGCCCGGCGGCGAGCCGGCGCGCCTGGAACGATATGAAATCCCAGCCTGCCTGCTCGGGCGTGATCGACAGGATCAGGTCGGGATCGGCGCCGACACCGTCGGCGCCGGCGGGGCAGACCAGGACGTTTTGGGCCGTGTATTGCATGGTTTTGCTCATAGGAACTGGCGCCTCCATTGCGGCGCAGCCGGGGCCGCGCGCGTGGGGAGAAAAGACAGGAGTACGGAACTTGGTTATAAACAGTCATGTGCGTGCGCGGCGGGCAACGGGCCGCTTGCGTGGATCGAAAGCGGCTGATCAGAAAGGGCGCACGCGGCTGAAGGCAGGGTCAGTGTAGCATTCGGGTATGGGCGTGTCAAACGAATGAGGCAGGCGCATGGGCGCGCCAAGTTGTATGCTCAGCGGCGGGAAAATCCTCAGGCGCGCCCTAGCGCGTGCCGTAGTATAATGGGGGCCGTTGGCCGCAAGATGGCGGCAATCGCACGCAAAAAGGGATGACGCAAAGGAATGGCGCATGGATGAGATGCTGGAACGCGAGATCGAGAAATACGCCACGCTGCTAGTGCAGATCGGCGTGAACCTGCAAGAGGGGCAGTCGCTGCGCATCGGCGCAGAGCTGGAACATCGGGAACTGGTGCGGCTGATCACCGCGGCCGCGTATGAGGCGGGGGCGCGCTAT
>JBBSBO010000820.1:0-1748 GCA_038251215.1 Caldilineales bacterium | reverse complement strand
TGGGCGTGGAGGCGGCGATCAACCTGCTCATTTTGGCGCTCAGCCTCGCCGCGCTGCTGGCGGGCGCGGACGTGCTGCCTCTCGTCGCCATCCTGGTGATCACGCAGGCCATTTCGGCGTTGGCTTGCGCCGTGATCGTGGCGCGCTGCGATCTGCTCGCCCCGCCGCAGGAGGCGGTCGCCGTGCCGATCCGCGCGCTGTGGGGCAGCGCCTCGCCCTTTTTCGGCCTGGCGATCGCCGACGTGCTTTTGCAGCGCGTCGACATCTTGCTGCTCAGCATTGTGGGCGGCGAGACGGTGACGGGCATCTACAGCGCGGCGTATAACCTGGTGCGCGTGCTCGTCAAACTGGTGCAGAGCTTCTGGCAGGCCGTCTACCCCACGCTGAGCCGCCTGCAAGCTGAGGCAAGCGACCGCTACGGCGCGCTTAGCAGCCTCAGCCTGCGCTATGGGCTGCTGCTGCTTTTGCCCACGGCCGCGCTGTGTACGGGCGTGGCGGATGAACTGATCCATGCCCTCTATGCGCAGGAATACGCTGCGGCGGGGCCGGTCTTGCAGCGCCTGGTGTGGGTGGCGCCGATCTTCTTTGTGCAGATGTACGCCGTCACCGCGCTGATGGTGGAGCGTCGACCGCAGCTCAGCCTGGCGATCATGGGGCTGAACCTGGGTGCCCTGGTCGTGCTGTTGCCGCCCCTAGCCCGGCTGGGCGGCGCGGCGGGAGCGGCCTGGGCGGCGCCTGTAGCCGCGGGCATCGGCGCAGTTGCCGGCGCGGTGATCCTCGTCGCGCAGGATAGGCGAGCGCCCTTTGCCAAAATCGGCGTCATTGTCCTGGCGGCGGCAGCCGGGGGGCTGCTCAGCGGGCTGCTGCCCGGCTGGTGGGGCGTGCGCCTGTTGGCGGGCGCGGCGACAACCTTGGCGCTGGTCTGGTTCGGCGGCGCGCTGACGCCGGCGGACATTCGCCGTCTGCGCCAGGCGTTGCGCGGCAACAGCGCTTAGTTTTGGCCGAAGTGGTTGCGTCCATTACAATAACCCGCTGTGACCGGCAAGGCCGGTCCGGCTTTGTCTGCGCCTGTTTCCGCCGTCAGCATGGCGGCAGGCGAATGACGGAGCGGCGGCGACCGTTGCGCTGCCTCGATCCAGCCGAATTCTATGAGCCAAAGCCAAAACGCGCCGCCCCAACCCAACCAAGCCCTCGCCCGCAGCGCCGAGCCGATCGCCTCTCCCCCTCGCCCGCTGCGCGTCTTGATGATCGCCCCTACCAGTTTTTTTGCCGACTACGGCTGCCACGTGCGCATCCTTGAAGAGGCGCGCATCCTGCAAAAGCTGGGCCATGCCGTCACCGTTGCCACCTATCACAACGGGCGCGACCTGCCCGACATTTCGATCCGGCGCACGCTGCCCATCCCCTGGCGGCGCGACTACGAGGTCGGCTCGAGCCGGCACAAGCTCGTCTTCGACGGCTTGCTGGGCCTGACGACGCTCGGCCTGCTGACGCGTTACCGCTACGACGTCATCCATGCCCATCTGCACGAAGGCGCGCTGATCGCGCTCGTGCTGGGCCGCTTGGCGGGTATCCCGGTTGTCTTCGACTTCCAGGGCAGCCTGACCGAAGAGATGATCGACCACAAGTTTCTGCGTCGCGAGAGCTGGGTCTATAAGCCGCTGCGCCGGCTGGAACGCTGGATCGACCAGAGCGCGCCGGTCGTCTTTACCAGCTCCGCCCACGCGGCGGACATTCTCATCCAGGAT
>JBBSBO010000819.1:0-1754 GCA_038251215.1 Caldilineales bacterium | reverse complement strand
GGCCCGCGCAGCCGCCATCAGCGCCACCTGGAGAACATGGCGGATCAGATCGAGTCCGGCGTCCCCGACTACAGCGTGGCGCGCGGCTCGCTGCGTGCACTGGAGCTATGCGAAGCGGCCTACGTGTCGGCGCGTCACGGCGGCGTGTGCGTGTCCCTGCCGCTGGAGGAGTTCACCCCGCCCGCGCCCGTGGACTGGCAGCCGGGCAAGCCCTACGCCGGGCAAGGCGGCGGGCGCGACGGGCGCGCCCTGCCGCCGCGCACGGCTTAGGCGGTAATTTCCACAATTTGAGAAGCGGATGTAGAATCGAAGCGCTTCACAGACCTTGCGCCACGCCTCAACATCGTCGCCCAAGCTATGATATACTAACCGATGTCGTCTGTATCAAGCATCGATCCATATTTCCCCAATCGTGAAGGACATTGAACTATGTCTGGCTCCAGAGTGCGAGTAGGGCTTGTCGGCACGGGCATGATTGCCCAGGTCATGCACCTGCCCCACCTTTCAGAACTCCCCGAACTATACGAAATTGCGGCGCTGTGCGACCTTTCGGCGGGAACGGCGCGCGCCGTCGCCGCCAAGTATGGCGTGCCCCGCACCTACACCGACCACCGCGAGATGCTGGCTGAAGCCGACCTCGACGCCGTGCTCGTGTTGACGCCCAACCACGCGCGCCCCGCCATCGACGCCGCCCGCGCGGGCAAGCATGTGTTGGTCGAGAAGCCCATGTGCAACAACTTGGCAGAAGCCGACGAACTGATCGACGCGGCGCACGCGTCCGGCGTGGTGGGCATGGTGGCCTATCACAAACGCTACGACCCCGGCTATCGCATCGGCCAAGCCGCCATCCGCACCCTGGAACGCCCGCACCTGGTGCGCCTGCACGATATGATCGGGCCGAACGATATGTTCCTGGCCCACTATGACTTGATTCGCGTAGACGACATTGACGCGGCGGTGAAGCAGCGCAGCCAAGCGGAACAAATGGAGAGCCTGCAAGTCGCCATCGGCCAACAGTCGCCCGCCATCATGCGCGCCTATGGCCTGATGCTCGGCCTGAGCACGCATGACATGACGATCCTGCACGGGGCCGTTGGCCTGCCGGAGCGCGTGATCGCGGCCGACATCTGGGATAACGGCCTGGCGATCGCCGCCATGTTCGCCTACCCCGGCGAGCTGCGCTGCACGTTCTACACCGGCATCATGCCCAAGCTGCGCAAGTTCGACGAGTCGCTGAGCGTCTACTCGGACGAGCGCGTCGTCAACATTAACTTCCCCAGCCCCTTCCTCAAGAACGCCCCCACCGTCGTGGAGGAATGGCGCATGGAGGACGGCGCCTACCAGGAGGTGCGCACCGAGGCCTCGTACCTGGAAGCCTTCAAGCAAGAACTGAAGCATTTCCACGCCTGCATCGTGGAAGGCAAGACGCCGGACACGCCGCTGGAGGAAGGCCGCGAGGACATCGCCATGCTGATCGAGATCGCCAAAAAGGCGATCGGCTAGCTCGCCGTCGTCGCGGCTAAGGTTGAATGTCGAACGTCGCATAGCTAAAGCACAGCCAAAGCGCCATCGAAGCCCTGTGCGACGCTCGAAGTTGTCAGTCGGAAGTTGCCAATTACCTGAGTAGGTTCGTGAAGCACCGTTTCATTTTCCAACCACAAAGTGGAGGAGCAATAGTATGTCTCAGCATGTATCACGCCGTTCGTTTCTACAGATTGCATCCCTGACCGTCGCGGGCGCGGCCATTGCCGCCT
>JBBSBO010000818.1:0-1757 GCA_038251215.1 Caldilineales bacterium | reverse complement strand
AGCTGACGTCGGTGCAGATCAGTTCGGCGTCTGTGCGTTCGCGCAGCAGGCGCAGGACTGCGCGCACGACTTTGGAGCTGACCAACTGTTGCAGTTGGCCGTCGTAGAAGACCCAGCGGTCGCGCGGCTTGTCCTGGTTGATCTTGAGGCCGATACGCTTGGCTTTACGCAGTTTATCCCAGGCGTCAGTCAAGGGATCGGTCGCGCGGCGCAAGGCCGCGTAAACCTCTTCATCCGAGGCGGTGTAGTCGCAGGCTACTGCGCGCACGCTATATTGGTTGGTCGATGCCATATTACGATCCTCTGTTTGGAGACCTAAACGACCTGCGCCACGATGGCGGCGACGATGCCGGCGATCATCAGCCAGCCGAAATTCTTGTGCAGGTTGGCGGTGCCGCGAATGACCTTGTTCAAGCGCGCCGGCGACTCATGCAGCGCTTCCGTGCGGATTAGGTCGACGGCTGTGGGCAATGTGAGCAGGGCCAGCAGCGTAAAGGGCGGCGCAATGCCGAAGAGCACGAGCAGCGCGAGAGTTACATAGCTGCCGCCGATCAGCAAGCCATACTCCCAGCGGCCCGCCCTGCGCCCCAGGATGTTGGCGAGGGTGCGCTTGTTGTTGGCGCGGTCGTCGTCGATGTCGCGCATGTTGTTGGCGTGCAGAATACAGGCGACGAGCAGACCCAGCGGGATGGAGATGAGAAAGACATGCCAATTCACGCTTTGCATCTGCACGAAATAGCTGCCCATGATCATAACCGGCCCCATGAAGATGAACACGATGATCTCGCCCATGCCGATATAGGCAAAGGCCGCCGGCCCTGCCGTGTAGAACCAGCCTGCCAGCACGCTGAAGATGCCCAGCCACAGGATGAATAGGCCGCGCGTAGCTACCAGGTACAGACCGAGGGCGGAGCCGAATGCGAAGAAGAAGACGCCACCCCAAAATACCTGGCGCGGCGTGAGGATGCCCTCTGCCAAGGCGCGATTCGGTCCCAGCGATTCGCTCGTATCGGTGCCTTTTTGCCAGTCATAGTAGTCGTTGATCAGGTTGGTGCCGGCGTGAATGGCAACCGAGCCGACCAGTGTAATGGCGAAGAGCAGCCAGTTCCAGGCGCCGTCATAGGCCGCCAGCACAGAGCCGAACACGACCGGCGTCACGCTGGCGGTGAGGCTGAAGGGACGGATCGCCAGCCACCAGACGCGCACGAAGCGGCGCAGGCGCGGCTCATCTTCCAGGCGACGGCCGGCGCGTGTAGTTGGCTGCGCCCGCCAGGGCAGCAATTGTCGTTCGACCTCGCTCATCATCGTGCTGAAACCCCAGCCCAACAGGGCGACGACGATCAACCCGGCGAAGATCGTGGGGATATCGTAGACATTGTAGCTTTCCCAGATCAGCGCGCCCAGGCCGCCCTGAGGTAACAGCAACTCCGTGCCCACGATGACGGTCAGTGCAAAGCCGAGCGCCAGGTTGATGCCGGTGAGCATGTTGGGCAGCGAGGCCGGGATGGCGACCGTCCAGATCAGGTCCCAGCCGCGCGCGCCGTTGTTGCGTGCGATGTCAAAGTAGCGCTCCTCGACATTGAGCACGCCGGCCATGGTGTGGATCACGACCAGGAAGAAGACCGAGAGGGCGACGACGACGTATTTGCTCGTCTCGCCCAGGCCAAAGAGGATCACGACCATGGGGACAAGCGCGATCTTAGGCACGGGGTAGAGCGCGGAGATCAGCGGCGAGAGTATGAGCCGGCCTGTGCGGT
>JBBSBO010000817.1:0-1759 GCA_038251215.1 Caldilineales bacterium | reverse complement strand
TGCCCTTACCGGCG
This sequence comes from Caldilineales bacterium, assembly GCA_038251215.1. Lineage (GTDB taxonomy): Bacteria > Chloroflexota > Anaerolineae > Caldilineales > Caldilineaceae > JASGTU01. Next base: position 1,745 of record JBBSBO010000817.1, on the reverse strand, counting down.
CAAAATCCTGGCGACCAGGGCCTGGCGATACTGCACGCCTAATCAAGTTGGGCCGGCGGCGGACGGTGGTGCCGAAGGTGGGAGTCGAACCCACAAGGGTTGCCCCACACGAGTTTGAGTCGTGCGCGTCTGCCTGTTCCGCCACTTCGGCAACAATACGCTATGAGTATACTGTTTCCGTTAGCAACCGTCAAATACATGGCGTCAAATACAATGTCGCCTTATTTCATGGCGTCAAAATTATCCGTCAAAACCATACAGTCCGTCAGGTCGCTACCTTGACCTCTTCTCTTCAGCCCCCAACGTCATCCGAAGAAAGCCAGACGGTGGCACGCGCCCTGGAGGGCGACCTCGGCGCCTTCAACCAGCTTGTGCTGGTCTATCAGCGCCTCGCCTTCAGCGTGGCTTATCGCATGTTGCAGGACGAAGACGCCGCGGCCGATGCCGTGCAGGACAGCTTCATCAAGGCCTATCGCGCCTTGCACACCTTCCGCGGCGGCGTCTTCAAGAGCTGGCTGCTGCGCATTGTGGTCAACACCTGCTACGACGTGTTGCGCGCCCGCCAACGCTATCCCACCGATAGCCTGGAAGACGAGCCGGGCGAAGAAGAATACGCGCCCCAACTCGTCGACGGCGCCGAAAGCCCGCACGACTACGCCGAACGCATGGAAGTCAGCGAACTGATCGAGCACGGCATCCGCGCCCTGCCCGCCGACCAGCGCCTGGCGCTGATCCTGTGCGACGTCCACGGCTATGCCTATGAAGAGATCTCCGAGATTACAGGCGCCACGATGGGGACGGTGAAATCTCGTATTAGCCGTGCTCGAACCCGTCTGCGCGATTATCTGCTGCAGAAGCCGGAACTATTGCCCGCCGGCTTGCGTCCTAAACGTGAATAGCATCGCCGGTTCCCGAGCAGCCGGCCCTTGTAGTGATCATTGATCATGAATTCATCCGAGTTTAATCGCATTACCGATGAGCTATTATCCGCCTACATCGACAACGCGGTCACCGCACAAGAACGTACGCTGGTTGAGGCCGCTTCCGCGGCCGAACCGGAGATTGCCTGGCGGCTAGATTCGCTGCGGCAAACGGTGCATCTGCTGCACGGCTTGCCCAGCATCACGCTGCCGCGTTCGTTCGTGCTGCAGGAATCGCAGGTGATGGAGGCTATCGCGGCCGCGCCGCAGGCCGCCTCTACAGCCGCGTCCGCCGCCGCATCCGTCACTGCGTCGTCTTGGCTGGAGCGGATGGCGCGCGGGTGGCGCTCCTTCTGGCAGCCGGGCAACCCGATCCTGCGCAACGCCGCTGCGGGCGCGTTTGTATTGCTGCTGGTGGTGGCGGGCGGCAACGCCTGGCTGGGCAACGCCTTGCGCACCAATCAGGCGCCCGCCGCGCCTGCACAGGCGTCGTCCGCGCAGGTAGCGATGGTGGAATCTGCCGCGCCATCCGCGGCCGGTGCGCCATCCGCCGAAGCCGCGGACATGGCAGCCGCACCCATCGCACAGGAAGAAGCCCCCGCTCCGCCAGAATCGCCCACACTGCCCGCCGCCTCAGCGGAAGCACGCGCCTTCGCCGCGTTTCCCGAGGAGGGCGAAGCTGCGTCACCGGCACAGCCGCCGGCAGATCCGCAAGTAGCGCCGCAAGCCTTGCCCGCCGCGCAAGTCGCGGACGAGACACAAGCCCCCGAGCCATCCGCGCAAGCCTTCACGCAGGAGCCTTCCGCCCAGGCGGCAGCCCTCGCC
>JBBSBO010000816.1:0-1762 GCA_038251215.1 Caldilineales bacterium | reverse complement strand
GATCCTCGCGCAGGCCGTGCAGCAGGATCGGGCCGGTGAAGCCCGCCGCCTGCAGCAGCCCGATGTAATGCGCGTAGTCCAGCAGCCCATGCCCCGCCGCCAGGTGACCGGCCGCGCCGTCGCGGTCCAGGTCCTTGGCGTGGGCGAGTACGATGTCGTCCCCCAGCAGGTCGACGGCCTCGGTCAGCATCTCGTACATACGCGGCAGCTCGCCCAGGTGGAAGATGTTAGCCCCGTCGAAGACGACCTTCAAATGCGCCGACCCCACTTCGTCCAGCAGCCGCCGCGCCTTTTGCGCCGAGTCGACCACGTTGGCGACCTCCGGCTCGAAGGCGATGATCACGTCGTGCGCCTCCGCCAGGGCCGCGGCCTCGAGCATCGCCGCGCGCACGTCCGCCCAGGCGTCCGCCGCGTCGTTGGCGGGGTGGCGGCGCCATATGTTGTGCGGGTCGCGCGTGCCGGAGCAGAGCGTCACCACCCGCGTGCCCAGCGCCGGGGCCGCAGCGATCAACACGCCCAGCCGGCGCATCCCCGCCTGGCGCTGGGCAAGGTCCGGGTGGATCATGTTGTACATGCCGGACAGCGCCGCCATCTCCAGCCCGCGCGCGGCGACCGCCTGGCGCACGCGGCCGATCAGCGCCTCGTCGAGCACGTCCGGCATCGTGGGCAGGCCCGCGCAGACCATGTCGAACTGAATGGGCCGGATGCCGTGCGCCTGCACCGCATCCAACACCTCCTCCAGGCTGGGGCGGTCAAACGTCGTGGCGAAAATGCCCACCTGCATCTTACCCTCTCCATTGCGTTCGTCGTGCGCTTGCATGGGATCTCTCCTGACTTGCGATGACCGGCTGCGGGGAAATAGAACGAGTTTAACACGGATTTGGGGGATCCACACGGATTCAATCCAGCCTATCTTCCTCCGGCTGTCCTCTGCGCTCTCTGCGGTGTATTTTTCTTGCTGTTGCTTTTCCTTTGCGTTCTTTGCGACTTTGCGGTTTGTCCTTCCCCCCGATAGTATAATACTTGACGGCGCTAGCCACACTACCCAACCGGCCGCGACCGACCCCGCGAGGATCGACCCCGCGGCCTGTCCAACGGAAAAGAACGCCCCTATGCCCGCAGCCCTGCCCGTTTCCCCTTTGCCGCAGCCGCACTTCGACGACCCCCAGCGCCGCACGCGTCTGCTCCAAGTGTGCGGCCAGTTGGAGTCGATCTTCCGCGCCCACAGCCGGCGCCGCCAGATCCCCGGCCTGGCCTATGGCGTCGTCCTCGACGGCGAACTGCTCTTTACACACAGCTTCGGCGTGCGCGAGGTGGCGAGCGGCGCGCTGGCGGACGCCGACACGGCCTTTCGCATCGCCTCCATGACCAAGAGCTTTGCCGCGGCAGCGATCGTGCAACTGCGCGACGCCGGCCTGCTGGCGCTCGACGCGCCCGCCGCCGACTATGCGCCGGAGCTAGCCGGCCTGCTCTACCCCGCGGCGGACAGCGCGCCCATCAGCGTGCGCCAACTGCTCAGCATGTCCGCCGGTTGGCCGCAAGACGACCCCTGGGCCGACCGCCAGATGTACCGCGCCGACGCTGGCATTGATGAGATCTACCGCGCGGGCCTACATTTTTCCAACGCGCCCGGCGTGATCTTCGAGTACTCGAACGCAGGCTACATGGTCCTGGGGCGCATCATCAGCCGCGTCGCCGGCATGCCCGCCGTCGACTACATCACGCGCCATATCTTGCAGCCGCTGGGCATGGACGCCACCGT
>JBBSBO010000815.1:0-1768 GCA_038251215.1 Caldilineales bacterium | reverse complement strand
GCAGCGGCGAGGCGGAAAGCGCCGGCTTGGTGTTGTGCCCGTGGACAGTCACGCGGTCGGCGTTGCGCACGGCTTCTTGAATCTGCCGGATCTGCGCAATGACGTCCGCCACAGGCGCGCCCGTTGTAGGATCAGGCATGGGCGGCTACTCCCTGTGCGGGTGCGGGCGGAAACATTTTGCCGCGGTTGGCGAGTTCGAGCGGGTCGACGGCGCGGCGCACGGCAGCCATTAGGGCTAATTCCTCCGGCGAGAACATGGCGGGCATATGATGGCGTTTTTCCATGCCGACGCCGTGTTCGCCGGTGATGGAACCGCCCAGCTCGATGCACATGTGGATGATCTCACCCGCCAACTCTTCGGCGCGCTCGAACGCGCCAGGCACGCGGCCGTCATAGAGGATGAGCGGGTGGAGGTTGCCGTCACCGGCGTGAAAGACGTTGGCGACGCGTGTACCGTAGGCGGAGCTGAGCGCCTCGATGCGCTCGAGGGCCTCGCCCAGGCGACCGCGCGGCACGACGCCGTCTTGTACGATGTAGTTAGGGCTGAGCCTGCCCACGGCGGAAAAGGCGCCTTTGCGCCCCTTCCAGATGCGCGCCCGCTCGGCGTCGTCGGCGGCGATGTGGACTTCGCCGGCGCCCGACTGCTCGATCACACAGCGCAAATGCTCGAACTCGGCATCGACCTGCACTGCTTCGCCCTCCAACTCGACAATGAGGAGGGCTGCCGCCTCGCGCGGGTAGCCGGCATGGACGGAGGCTTCTGCGGCTTCAATCGCCAACCGGTCCATGATCTCCATGGCGCCGGGCAGCAGGCCGGACGCCACCACGGCGCTCACAGCGTCCCCGGCGGCGCCTAAGCTGGCATACGACGCCAGGATTGTGCGGAAGGCTTCCGGCTTGGGCAGCAGACGCAGCGTCACCTCAAGGGCGATGCCGAAGAGGCCCTCGTTGCCCACGAAGAAGCCTGTGAAATCGGGGCCGGCGCTTTCCAGGCCGGCACTGCCCAGTTCGACGACCTCGCCGTCGGGTAGCACGGCTTTGATGCCGAGGACGTGGTTGGCTGTCATGCCATACTTCAGGCAATGCGCGCCGCCGGAGTTGAAGGCCACGTTGCCGCCAATTGTGCAGATGGGCTGGCTGGAGGGGTCGGGCGCATAGTAGAGGCCGTAGGGCGCGGCTGCGCGCGACACGTCGAGGTTGATGACGCCCGGCTCTGCAACGGCGATGCGCAGATCCGGGTCAAGGTGGAGGATGCGGTTGAGGCGGTTGAGCGCGATGACGATGCCGCCCTCGACAGGCATGGAGCCGCCCGAGAGGCTGGTGCCGCTGCCGCGTGCCACAAAGGGAACCTGATGTTCGTAGCATAGGCGCACGGCATCGACGGCCTCTTGTTGTGTTTCGACGAGCAGCACGGCGCGCGGCCGTGCGCGCAGCGAGGTCAACGCATCCGACTCGTAGGGGGCCAATTGTGGGCGCTGTTGCAGCAAGCGCGTGGTCGGAAATTGAGCCGATAGTTCGGCAATCAATGCTTCTAGTGCCATGAGTTTTCGCCTGATAAAACAAAACTGTCTGTGAGGCTATTGTACAGTACAGATCGATGAGCGTCAATCCGCGCGCAAAACCTAAAATCGCCCGCACTAGATTTTCATGGGATGGGCGTTCTCAAGGGATGGGGATTGCCTCGGGTTCGCCGCCGGTGGGGGCGAAGGCGCCGTTGCGCAGGAGATAGGGCCAAAACTCGGCAGGTTCCAATTCCTCTGCGACGACG
>JBBSBO010000814.1:0-1768 GCA_038251215.1 Caldilineales bacterium | reverse complement strand
GGCTGTGCGCCTCTTCCAGCTTGACGTTTTTGGGGATGACGACGGTGAAGACCGTGTCGTGGAAATGGGCGCGCGTCTCGGCTTCTACGTCGCGCGCGACATTGGTGTTGTCGAAGAGCGTGCAGAGTACGCCGCTGACGCGCAGCGCCGGGCAATGCAGCGCCCGCCGCACCTGGGCGATCGTCTGCTCCAACATGGCGATGCCGTTGAGCGCGAAGACGCTGGTAGAAACGGGGATCAGCACTTCCTGGCTGGCAGCCAGCGTATTGATCGTGAGGAAGCCCAGCGAGGGCGGCGCGTCGATCAGGATGTAGTCATAGGCCGGCAGCGGGCCGGCTTCATCCGGCGACTCATCCATCGCTTCGTCGAGTTTGGTGCGCAGCTGCGTCTGCCCGCCCACGCGGCTGACCAGTTCCACCTCGGCCCCCGCCAGGTCGATATGGCTGGGGATGATGTCCAGCCCCGGTTGGCGCGCCGGGTGGATCACCTGGCCGAGGTCGGCGTCGTTGATCAGCAGGTCATAGATGCTGGCCCCGCGCACGTCCTGCAGGCCGAGCACGGCGAAGGTGGCGTTGGCCTGCGGGTCCATGTCGATCAGCAGCACGCGGCGGTTGTGGAGTGCCAGGCCCGCCGCCAGGTTGACGGCCGTGGTAGTCTTGGCCACGCCGCCTTTTTGGTTGGCGATTGCGATGCGTCTCATAGGGGTGCAGTTCTTTGTAGGTAGGTTATGTTTGTATGAATGTATGATTTTATGAAATTATTATAATATGTTGCGGCGGGGTGTCAATTGCCTGCTTTGGTTCTTATGGCTTTTGTAAGACTATGCGAAGGAAGTTTCGGGATTCACATCGATCAAGCGTTATGATAGTATGGTTTTATGCTTTTAGGTTTTTATGTCTTTATGATATGGAAATCGCCAAGACGCAGCAGAATTTGAAGAAATTATCGTATGCGCAGAATTATCGCTGTCTCCGCCGTAGAGGGGCAACTGAAAAGGCTTGCCCACTGGGTGAGCCGCCGGCAAGGCCGCGCCGTCATCCGCCTGGCGGGGAGGCCGGCTGCCGTACTCATCTCCTACCGCGAATACGAAGAAATGGACAAGCTGCGCACGCAGGCCCACAAGTCCGAACTGCTGGATAAGCTCCAGCGCTTACGCGCAAGGTCGGCCTAAAGCGATTGCATCAGGGTCCACTCATTGCAGGCGCAGGAAAACCTCCGGCTCCTGCTCGGCGATGCGCAGCAGGGCGGTCGCCGGGCCGCTGGGCGCACGCCGCCCCTGCTCCCACTCCTGCACCGTGCGCACGCTGACGCCCATCAGCCCCGCAAAGGCGTGCTGCGACAGGTTCAACCGGCGGCGAATCTCCGCCGGCTCCGCCACCGCGGCAAAGGTGCGCCGGCGCAACGGAGCAGCCCCGCGCTTGTGCGCCTGGACGGCCTCCAGATCCTCCAATAGCTCCTGTGTGATATTGCGCTTTTCACTCACGGTCGATCTCCTCTCTTAACCTGCGCAGCACCGGGCCGGGAATGTTCTCGGCTTCGTTCTTGGCGTAGATCGTCAGCATCCAGATCTCGCCCCACGCTCGGCGGTAGTAGTAGATGACGCGCACGCCGCCGCGCTTGCCGCGCCCTGCCGCTCCCCAGCGCAGCTTGCGGCAGCCGCCCGATCCCCGCACCACGTCCCCGGCGTCCGGGTGATAGAGCAGATAGAATTGCAGGCCCGTATAGGCCTCGTCCGTCAGGTAATCATAGACGTGCCGCGTGAAGTGGG
>JBBSBO010000813.1:0-1772 GCA_038251215.1 Caldilineales bacterium | reverse complement strand
TGAGCACGAAGCGCTCGTAAACCAGCCCCAGCCCCTCGTTATAGTCCGTCAGATAGCGACGCCAGTTTTCCTCATATTTGACTGCCAATTTCTTCCCCAATACATTCTGGATAGAACGCGGATGGCGCGGATCGGGCGGATTTGCGCGGATGTCTCTCTCAGTTCGCGTCTAGTTTGTTCCCATGGCGAAGCACGACACGAGTCCTCTATCCCTTGCTTTTCTCTGTGTGCTCTGCGCCCTCTGCAGTAAGGCGCTTTTCGTGCAATGGTTCGACCTCCAGCGTATAGCCGCGACGCGCGGCCACGCGCACCGGGTCGCCGGGCTGCACAACGCCGCGGAGCAGGGCCGCGTTCCACCACTCGCCCTGTACGAAAACGGCGCCCTCCTCGCCCGCCGCCAACGCGGTCTTGGCGTGCGCCGTCTGCCCGATCAGGGCGTCGCCGCCCGTGAGGGGCGGACGCCGCTGTGCGGCCAACGCCTTGGCGCTTATGAAGATGGTCAGCCCGCCCAGCGCGGCGGCCAACGAGACGATCGCAAGCCAGGGCGTGCGCAGTCCCGGCGTATTGAAGAGCAGCGCCGCGCCGAAGATAAAGGCTGCGATGCCGCCCGCCGCCAGTACGCCGAAGGTGGGCGTAAACGCCTCGGCGACGAACAGCGCCAACGCCGCGGCCATCAGCGCCAGTCCGGCGAGGTTCGCCTCGATCTGGCCCAGCCCATAGAAGGCCAGCAGCAGCGAGACGATGCCGACGATGCCGGCGAAGCCAAAGCTCGGCGTGCGCAGTTCCACTACCAGGCCGAGGATGCCCAGCGTGAGCAAGATCGATGCGATGGTCGGGTTGCTGATCAAGTTGAGGAACTGCTGGAGCCACGTCAGTTCGAGCGGAGTCTGCGCGGCGCCCCCGGTGTGGAGCGTGCGCGTGGCGCCGCTCACCGTCACCTCGCGCCCGTCGAGTTGGGCAAGCAGATCGTCTACATCGACGGCGATGATGTCGATGACGCCGAGTTGTAGCGCCTGGGCGGCGGTGGCGGCCTCGGCGTTTTGCACGGCGGCGATGGCCCACTCGGTGGCTTGCTCGCCGCGACGGGCGGCTAGGTTTTCGATGTCGGCGGCGAGGATGTTCTTGATCTTGGCCTGCATCGTCGCGTCGACTTCGCCGCCACCCAGGTTGACCGGGCTGGCGGCGCCGATGCTGGCGCCGGGTGACATGGCGGCGACGTGGCCTGCCAGTGTGACGAAGGTCCCGGCGCTGGCGGCTTGCGCGCCCGCGGGCGCGACAAATACTACAATAGGGACGGGCGAGGCCAGCATGTCTTGGGTGATGGCCTTTGTCACCTCCACGCTGCCGCCGGGCGTGTCGAGCTGGAGGATGATCGCTTCGCCGCCGGCTGCCTGCGCCGTGACGATCGCCGTATCCAAGTATTGGTTAAGGACCGGTGTAATTGCCCCCTGGAAGGTGAGGACATAGACCGTGGGCGCAGTGTTGGCAGCGCCTTGGGCGAGGGTGCGGTGCGGTGCGGCGGATTGCCGCGCGGCTGCTAGCCCTAAAAGCAGTAGAAGCAGGGCGAAGCGGGCAACCATCGGCCTGGCTAGGTTACGTGACATCATTGCAAGCTCCAATCCGGCGCCGGGCGGCGGGCCGTGCTGCGTCGCGCTCAGGCTTTGGCCGCGGCTTTGACCTTGTCCACCTCGGCGACCATTTCCTCCACGGACTTGCGGCCCGAAGCCGTGGTTGCGCCCAGCATCTGCGCCAGCTCCTCGAGGCGGGCGGCG
>JBBSBO010000812.1:0-1774 GCA_038251215.1 Caldilineales bacterium | reverse complement strand
GGGCTGGGACTGGTTCAGCCTGCAACTGGACGACGGCAGCGCGTTGATGCTGGCGCAATTGCGCACGCAAGACGGCGGCTCCGACCCGAGCTTCGAGGGCACATGGTTGCCCGCCGGCGGCGAACAGAGCGCCGTGCGCGCCGATGACTTCATGCTGGAGGCGCTGGACGAATGGACAAGCCCCGCCACCGGCATCACCTACCCGTCCGGCTGGCGCGTGACGCTGCCGCAGCAGGCCCTATCCTTGACCGTGACGCCCCTCGTGCGCGACCAGGAGATGGACACGACATATGTCTATTGGGAAGGCGCGGTACGGGCCGAGGGAGAGCACGATGGGCAGCCTGTCACCGGCAAAGGTTATGTCGAGTTGACGGGCTACGGGGACGCCGGCGCAGGCTCACTGCGCTAGGCGCGGCGGGCAGCCTTAGTCTGCGCGTCTACTCTGCGCGGAGATCAGGGTAGCGCAATGCCTCGCACGCCTGGCGCGTGACTTCGCTTTCGCCCTGGAAGGTCAGCGCCTCCAGCGCCGCCTCGAACGTGAACCAGCCGACGCCGTCCACCTCATACGAGGCGTCGCTCAGCTTGCCGCCCACCACGCGCAGCAGATAGAAGTCGACCGTCTTGTGTACCAGCTCGGGCGTCTGCTTGCGGTGCGTATCCCAGTACCAATATTCGACGCGGCGCAGAAACGCTTGCGGCTGCGTGAGCAAGCCCACCTCCTCTTGCACCTCGCGTATCGCCGTCTCTTCCGCCGACTCATTGATCTCGCGCGAGCCTTTGGGCAGCTGCCAGCGTTTGCCGCCGTGTGTGGCGATCAGCGCGATCTCGAACTCATCGCCCGCGGGCGCGCGGCGATAGGCCACGCCGCCGGCGGAGCGGTCGCGGCGCGGCGGGTTCGTGCGCAGTGAGCGCGCAGAGGAGGACTCGTCCGGCGTAGGGCTGGAGGCAGATTCAGAACTCACGGCAGCGTCCCATGGGGCATGCAGTCGGCAGTCGACAAAGGGCAAAGTGCAATGGGCCGGCGGGCGCGCTCACAGCCAGCGCCGGCGACGGAAGAAGAGCAACATGGTCCCCGCAATGGCAATAAAGACCAGCCAGATCAGCGGATAGGCCCAGCGCCAGTTCAACTCCGGCATGTAGTGAAGGTTCATGCCATACACGCTCGCCAAAAAGCCGAGCGGCATGAAGATGGTCGAGATCACGGTGAGCACTTTCATGACCTCGTTGAGCCGGTTGTTGGTGATCGTCAAGTGCGTGGTGGTCGTGCTGTTGACGAGGTCGCGCATACTGTCCACCATATCGGTCAGGCGCAGCACGTGGTCATACACATCTTGGAAATAGATCTTAGCCGAGGCGGGCACCACCGCGTAATCCGAGCGCGCCAGGCGGCTGAGCACCTCGCGCTGCGGCATCAGGATTCGGCGCATGCGCAAGGCGCTCGTCTTGGCGGTGAGGATGTCGTCCAACATGCGGTTGGACTCTTTGGAAGTGCTGGTGAAGATGGTATCGCCCAGCTCCTCCACCTGGTCTTCAAACTGGTCGAGGAGCGGGCTGTACTCGTCCAGTTGTTTGTCGAGCAGCTCATACAGAAGCATCGCCGGCCCGCGCGACAGGCCATGCTCGGTGTGATAGTCCGACGTCCACATCTTGTCGATCACCGCGCTGCCGTCTTTGTGGCTGGTGATGAGGTAATTGGCGCCCAGAAAGACATCCATTTCATCGCTGTCGATATCCATGCGTTCGGCGCCCAGGGCGAAGGTATGGAAGACCATGT
>JBBSBO010000811.1:0-1775 GCA_038251215.1 Caldilineales bacterium | reverse complement strand
GCGGTGTAGCCGGAGATGAAATGATACATGGCCTGCTCGGTCGACAGCTTCGAGACCGGCGCCAAGACCCCGAAGGCGTCGCAGGTGAGGAAGACGATGTCGGTCGGATGGCTGGCCACGCAGGGGATCTGCGCATTGGGGATGAACTCGATCGGGTAGGCTCCCCGGGTGTTCTCGGTGATGGAGATGTCGGTGTAGTCCACCACGTGCGTTTCCGGATCGAAGACGACGTTTTCCAGGACCGCGCCGAAGCGGAGCGCCTGATGGATGTCGGGTTCTTTCTCGGCGCTCAGGTTGATGGCCTTGGCGTAGCAGCCGCCCTCGATGTTGAAGATGCCGGTGTCGCTCCAGACATGTTCGTCGTCGCCGATCAGACGGCGCTTCGGATCGGCGGAGAGGGTGGTCTTGCCCGTGCCGCTGAGGCCGAAGAAGAGCGCCACATCGCTCTGCGGCCCATAGTTCGCCGAGCAGTGCATGGGCAGCACATCGGCAAAGGGCAGTTGGTAGTTCATGGTGGTGAAGACCGACTTCTTGATCTCGCCGGCATATTCCGTGCCGCCGATCAGCACCAGGCCCTTGGCGAAGTCCACCAGGATAAAGACATCGGAGTTGGTGCCGTCAATGTCGGGGAAGGCGTGGAAGCCGGGGCAGTCGATCACCACCAACTCGGGCTTGTGGACCGCCATCTCATCCGGCGTGGCTTGGATGAACATGTTGTGCGCAAACAGGCTGTGCCAGGCGTATTGTGTGATGATGCGTATGGGCATGCGGTAGTTGCTGTCGGCGCCCACCCAGCAGTCCTGCACAAAGACGTCCTTGCCCTGCAGATACGAGGCCATGCGCCGCTGTAATTCGCTGAAGCGGTTGTGGTCGTAGGGCCGGTTGACGTTGCCCCACCAGATCGTGTCGTGCGTGCTCGGCTCATCGACAATAAACTTGTCGTTGGGCGAGCGGCCCGTGAACTGGCCCGTGCGCACGACCAGCGGACCGAGGTGCGCCATGAGACCCTCGCCGCTTTTCAGGGCTTCTTCATACAGCGCTGCGGTGGTTAGGTTCCAATAGATCGTCTTAAGGTTGCTCAGCCCATGCGTATCTACCCCAATCGGGCTGTGGGGATAGGCGCTGTAAGTCTGCATAATGATTTCTCTCTCCTAGCTACGTTGTTGCGCGACGAAGTTCCGCCCACGGACCGGGGCTGTCCAGGCTTTATAGGGCGTACAGCATAATAGGGAATGGCCTATCGCACAAGTTCCCATAAAATGTGCCGCAAGTCCGGCAGCACCAGCTTTTCCATCGCTAGGCGCACGGCGTTGGAGGAGCCGGGCATGCTGATCACGACCTTGTCGCCGTAGATGCCCGCGGTGGCGCGGCTGAGCATGGCGGCCGCGCCGATCTCGGCATAGCTGAGCATGCGGAACAGCTCGCCGAAGCCGGGCAGCTCCTTATCCAGGGCCTGGCTGATCACGTCGTAGGTGCGGTCGCGGCGGCTGATGCCCGTGCCGCCGTTGAAGAGGATGACGCGCGCCGGCCCGGCGGCAAAGTCGTGCAGCGCCTGCGCTACCTCGTCCGGCTCATCCTTGACAATGCGATAGCTGGCGACGCTGTGGCCCGCCGCCTCCGCCAGCTCGCGGATCAGCTTGCCGCTGCCGTCCGTTTCGGGCGTGCGCGTATCGCTCACCGTGACAATTGCCAGGGCGACGCTGCCCTGTCCTTCTGCCTGTTGGCGATGTTCCTCAGCCGGCATTAGAATAGATTCCCTTCCCCAAAGAGCATGG
>JBBSBO010000810.1:0-1783 GCA_038251215.1 Caldilineales bacterium | reverse complement strand
TCTTGACCAGGTCGTTGTCGTCCGCCACGCTCTTCAGGCGGAAACCGTCCGCCAGGCGGCTGGTTGGGAAGGGGCGCGGGATCGCGAACTCCGACATGGGGCGATGTGCGCCAGCTTCCAGCACATAGCCGCGCGCTTGCACTGTGCGCGTGAAGTCCGCGTCGAAGTCGTTCACAAACGCTTTTAGGGAGCGCCGCCCCTCCTCGTCGACGCTTGTAAGGTTCTGCTCGGCGTAGACAAGCATCTGCGGCTTCAAGAATTCATAGCCCCGTCGCACCTGAAAAAAGGCCTCGCCCAGGTCCAGTTCGTATAGCGCGACAGCTACTATCTCGCTGCCGTCCTCCCAAATGCCGATGTGCGCCACGGCCTCCTCGTCGAACCAAGGATGCGTGTAGGCATACTCCCAGATCGGCTGGAACCAGTTGCCGTCGCGGTTGTGCGGCAGATAGAGGCTGTAGAGAAAGTCGCTAATCGCGGCGAAATCGCCGTGCCCGGCGCAATGTCGCAGGGTTATCCTACGTGGCATGATGGCCTGCCTTTCTGCTGATCACAGAGGCCGCGCCAGAGACAAAGATGCCGGCTGTTCTCTGCGTCCTCTGCAGTTGCTTTTCTTGCGGTTGCTTTTTCTTTGCGCCCTTTGCGGTTCTCTCTTTTTGCCATTAGAATCCGTACTCCATTGATTTGCCGCAATGACCCATTTATAGTGACCCATTTACATAGCCGAAAGAGGAGAACCCCATGCCCGACGCCCAGACACACGCCTGCCTCAACTGCGCCCGCCCCGAGACGCAAATCCCGCTCGTTGCGCTGCGTTACCAGGGCCAACAGGCGTGGATCTGCTCACAGTGCCTGCCGCAGTTGATCCACGAACCGCAACGCCTGGCGGGCAAGCTGAGCGGCGCCGCCTCATTCCCCGTCGCGCCGGCGGACCACAACTAGCCGCGCCGCTTGCGTCATGCCGTCCCCGGCTGCTGGAACTCCGCATCGAGCAGCCGGGCGCCGTCCGGCGCTAGTGTAAGCTCCGCTTCGACGCCGCCCTTTGGCCCCTCGAAGCGAAATACGGCCCGGCTTGCCCCGTCGCCGCCCAGGACCCCCTGCACCGTGCAAGGGCCGCACAAGATGTTGACCAGCCGCACACGGTCCCACAGCGCATCCACATCGGCCCCGCGCGCGCAGAGGCGCGCCAGGTCGCGGCGCGTGGGGCGCGCCGTCAACGCCGCCAGTCGTTCGGCGACGTCCTGCATGGCGGGCGAGGGTGGCAGCGTCGACTTGAGCGCCATGGCCTGAATGCGGGCGGGCAGCGCCGGCATCAGCGAAAGCCAGATGCGGCACGAACCGCGTTCGCCCGTCATGCGCCAGGCCCCGCGCAGCCAGTTCTCCGCCTCCAACTCACCGTCCGGGCGCAGCGCGCCATGCGCCGTCGCCAGTTTCTCGAAGCGCCGCCGCCAGCGGGCGCGGTCTTCGTCCAGGAAGAAATTGTCGGCAAAAAGCCGGTCCGCCAGGGCGTCATCCCAGCCTTGCAGCAAGCGCAGCACGCCATCGCGCGCCTGCTGAAGCGCCGGCGCGGGCGGCACGCGGCGCGGCGGCAGCTCGGCGGCGTCGATTAGCACGCCCAGCGCCTCCAGGCAAGCCTGGTGTACGCGGGCGTAGGTGACGTTGGCGAGCGCTACGATGCCCACGCCATAGTCCGGCGCCCAGCGCATATGCGAGCCGAAGCCCGGCAGCCCGCCGCCATGGCCCACGCTCGACCAGCGGCCCGTGTCCACTATCGACAGGCCGTAGC
>JBBSBO010000809.1:0-1788 GCA_038251215.1 Caldilineales bacterium | reverse complement strand
CGCCGCTGAATCTGTTGCCCGCAACCGTGACTGAGCGCGGGAGTGTGGCGGTGGGGACGCTGGAGGTCCCGCTGCCGGAGTCGCTGCGCGACCGCTGCGGTAGCGGGGAGGGCCTGGTCGTGGGCATCGCGCCGGATAGTTTGGCTCTCGATTACTCCGGCGCGACTCCGGGGCGCTACGCCGAGGGCGGCGCGCTGTTAGGTGAGATCGAGACGATTGAGCCGGACTTTGCCCGGCGCAGCCAGAATGTGCGCGTGCGCACGCAGGCCGGGGTGATGACGGTGACGGAGTTGAGCAATGAGCCGCTCGCCCCGACGCAGCAAGTGACTGTCCGCTTGAACGGGCAGGGCGTCCATTTCTTCGACGCGGCGACCGGGCGGAATCTGCGCGCGTAATCGCTCGCGGCCTGCCTTGCAGCTGCCGGCCTTGTGAAGAATTGCGCAGAAAATGGAAATGAATTGCCCAGAACAGGCGTATGTGCTACACTATCGCTCGGAAATTGCCGGATTATCCGGTCTCATTATCCGGTCTCGCTTACCCTTCCAGAGTCCGTTGGAGGCGTTGATGAAGGCTATTGCGCGGACGCGCGGCGTCCTGATTCTGTCCCTGCTGTTTGTGCTGATCCTGGCGGCGGGCTGCGCGCCCAACCCCCAGATTGAGATCGTCTCGCCGGAGCTGGGCGCCCAGTTGGCAGCGAAAGAAGCTGCCGGCGTCGTGGAGGCGCTGCCCACGCCCGCGCCGCTGCGTCTGGCGGACCTCAGCGAGGAGCAGATCACCGCCGGGCTGCCCGACGATGTGGTGGCGGCCCTGGCCTCCGCCGACCCGGCTCACGGTGAAAACTTAGCGCTCACCAACGCCTGTGTGGGCTGCCATTCGTTGGATCCGGCGCAAGTGATGACCGGGCCGACCTGGCACAACGTGGGCGACACCGCGGCCAATCGCGTGCCTGGCGAAAGCCCCGGCCTCTATCTGTACCAGAGCATTACCGACCCCAACGCCTACGTCGTCGCCGACCATCCGGCCAACGTCATGCCGCAGAACTACAAGGACACGCTCGATACGCAGTCGTTGGCTGACCTGATTAGCTATTTGTTGGCGCAGCACGAGCCGTAGCCCGCGGCGTAGGCAAAACGAGCGGTCGAGGGCCGAATACGGTGCGAGATACGCTGGAATGGCGGTCGGAAGGCAGTGCCCGTCCGCTCCTTTTTCTAGACGTGCAGCAGCCGGCGTAAAGTTGTTTCGCTTCGGCGAAACATCGGTGCTATAATTCCCACAATGGCTCAAGAGCAGATGTCGACGGCCGTCGCTGAGCGACGGTGTCCCAATTGCGGTACTCGCGTGGCGCGTGATGCCGAAAGTTGCTTCATGTGCGGCCACGATCTGCGCACGCCTCAACGACGCAGGCAGCGAGTATCTTGGATCGATGCGCTGCTGGTGCTGGCGGTGTTGGCGGTGCTTGCCTTTTGGTGGCGCATCGCCAGCCAGCCGCGCCAGCAAGCCGAAGCCACGCAGGCCGGCGCGCAGTTGCTGCCCACCAACATCCCTGTGTTGGCGGAAAGCGCCGTTGTGACCGAGACGGCGGCGACGGCAGAGCCTACGCCCACGGATGTGCCCACGCCTGTGGTGCGCTCGGACGGCGTGGTCAAGCATACCGTGCGCGCCGGCGAGACGCTGCTGGGTATTGCCGGACTGTATGGCGTGACGGTGGACGAGATCCAGGCCGCCAATAGCCTGCAGAATGAACTGATCCGCGACGGTGACGAGCTGTTCATCCCCATCACGCGTTCG
>JBBSBO010000808.1:0-1789 GCA_038251215.1 Caldilineales bacterium | reverse complement strand
GCGCGGAGAAGTGGCCGAGTGGCTGAAGGCAACCGCCTGCTAAGCGGTTAAGGGGTGTTAAGCTCCTTCCCGGGTTCGAATCCCGGCTTCTCCGCCAGTCTCCTGCCTCGACCCGGAGTCTCATGAGTCCGACCATCGAACTGCGCCCTGTGACAGCCGGCAACTGGCGCGCCTGAAGCCACCGCCGACGGCGTTTTTCCTTACCGGCATCCTTCGGGTATACTCTCTTTCCCGTTGCGCACGTAGCTCAGTTGGATTAGAGCGTCGGTCTACGGAACCGAAGGTCGCAGGTTCGAGTCCTGCCGTGCGCGCCAGCTTCTCCCCCGCCGCCCTCGCCTCAGCTGCGGCTGCCGCCGAACAGCATCAGGAAGTAGAGCAGCTGCGCGATGGACGCCAGCGCGCCGGCGACGTAGGTCATGGCCGCGGCAGTGAGCGTTTGCCGCGCCGCGACCGCCTCGGAGTCGCTCACCAGCCGGAGCTCCCGGATCTGCGCCATGGCGCGGCGCGAGGCGTTGAGCTCCACCGGCAGGGTCACGAGCTGGAACGCCACGACCGCCGCGAACACGATCAGCGCGAGCTGGATCAGCCCGAACGCCTGGAAGATGACCCCGGCGATGAGGATGAAGAACCAGGCCTGTGAGCCGAAGGCGGCCACAGGCCAGATCGCCGAACGGAGCGTCATCGGGACGTAGGCCTTGGCATGCTGGATGGCGTGCCCCACCTCGTGTGCGGCGACGGCCGTGGCGGCGATGGAGCGTCCGGCGAAGACCGGCTCCGAGAGGAAGACGCCGCGCGTGCGCGGGTCGTAGTGGTCGCTGAGCGGGCCGGCCTTCGAAGGCTGCACCGGCACGTTCTGCAACCCGTTGGCGTCAAGGATCTGCCGGGCGATGTCGGCACCGGACCTGCCGCCGGCCACCGGGATCCTGCTGTTCTTTGCGAACGTGCTGCGCAGCCAGCCCTGGACGGCGAGGCCGAGGATCAGCGGCACGCCGAAGAAGAGCAGATACAGAGAGAGGCCGTTCATGGAGTCTGTTCACCTCATGCATGTCGGAACGTCAGATGCGGGATCGGTCGCGTGACCGATCAGGCGTTACTATACCCGCCGACGCGCCCCGGACTTCCCACGAACCCGCGATTCCGGCATGATGCGCGCATGGGTGAGCTTCACTTTCCGCGACACGAGTACTACATGCGCATGGCGCTGCGCGAGGCGGAGCGCGCCGTCGACCACGGTGACGTGCCCATCGGCGCCGTGGTCGTGCTGGACGGTGAGGTCATCGGCGCCGCCGGCAACGAGCGCGAGCTGCGCAAGAGCCCGGTGGCGCACGCGGAGATCCTTGCGATCGAGCAGGCGGCCGCCCACATGAGTAGCTGGCGGCTGCTCAACACCGTGATCTACGTCACGCTGGAGCCGTGCCCCATGTGCGCCGGCGCCATCGTCCAGGCGCGCATCCCTCACCTGGTGTACGGAGCCACCGATGAGAAGGCCGGCGCCGCGGGGACTCTCTACAACGTGTGCCAGGACGACCGCCTCAACCACTGCCTCGAGATCACGACCGGCGTGCTGGCAGACGAGTCGGCCGCGCTGCTGCGCGCCTTCTTCCAGGCGCGGCGCTAGGACCGTGTTCCACCTGCGCGCCTACGTTGAGCCGAGCCTGGTCGACGAGGCGCTCGCCGCGCTCAGTTTCCGCGACGGCGTGCGTCACGTGGTCCTCTCCGGCGTGACCGCCGACACCGGGGCCACTCTCGTGACCGCAGAGCTCGACCCACAGGCAGCGGATGCCGCACT
>JBBSBO010000807.1:0-1791 GCA_038251215.1 Caldilineales bacterium | reverse complement strand
CTGGGCGCGGCGGGCACTTCGCTGGCGCTCGCGTCGACATGGGTCTCACTGCTGCGGTCAGCGACGGGGAACAACGGGGCCGCCGATGGGGCGTGCGCCAGACGCAGCGTTTCTTCGTTGGCACGCGTGATCAGCCACAACACGGCAGCCAAGCTCACGGCCGCGACGACGGCGGCAAAGAGCAGGTCAGTCCACGGATAGGCGCTAAGCGTGCCGCGCGAAGTACGGTCCAGCAGGAAGGCGAACAGCCCGCTGACCGTAGCGGCGAGTGTGATGCCCAGCGGCATGTAGTAGAACGGCGTGCGCTCGAAGCGCACCTGGCCGATAAAATAGCCGAGGATGCCGGCGAAGCTCGCCTGCGCCATGGCCGTGACGACCATGCGCATCGAGCCGATGCTGAGGTCGACGCCGCCGCTGGCGAGCACATAGTGGAAATTGAGCACGGTCGCCAGCCCCAGCCCGGCGGCGATGGCGTAGATCACGCCGTCCACCCGCTCGTCGAATTCGGGGTGGGGAAAGACGGCATAGCGTACGATTGCCCACACCATCGCCTGCTCGACAAAGCCGACCACGAGGATACTGCCCAATAGCTGCGACCACCAGTTGGCATAGAGCCACTTATCCACGACGAAGATGCCGTTGAGGATGGGGTCGAGCAGCGCCGCGGCGACCAGTGCGCCGAGCAAGAAGACATTAAAAACCATGCGCTTCGGCTCAGGCTCCAGGCGATCCATGACATAGAACAGGAAGAGCCAGAGGATGGCCGGGACCACGCTGAAAAGCAGGCCGAGCACGATCAACGGGGCGCCGTCGAGGCCGGCCCCGGCGTTGGGCAGGAGCCAGTTGAAGACGGCGACAAATGCCAGCAGGCCGAGCAGCGCCATGCCTGCGGCGATCCACAGCCCGCTGCGGCTGCTTGCAACTCTTTGCAGACGGTCCAGCTCGCCGGCTGCCGTTTCGTCTGCGGTGTGGCTGGCTTGCACAGCTTCTCCTCCTCTTGTGTAAGGTGGCGGTGAGAACTAAATCTATGTCCGCGCGGCGATGGGAGCATGATGGCGGGGCGTCATTTGTTTGACACCCGCCGGCGGCGCGGGTAACATGGCCTAATGTCCATGCTTTATCCAGTATTTCACCTGGTCTTCCTGCTATATTCTAGCTGATGATCCTAGAGGCTGACAACAGGCAAAATGTCCTCATTCTCCGCCAATTCCGCTGCTGATCCTTCCGCCGATTCTTCTGCCGACGACGTACGCGCCCCCATCCTGGTCGACAACCCAGCCGCGTTTGCGCAGATGATGGCCGTTTTTGGCGAGCGGCGCCGCTTCGCCATCGATACGGAAAGCGATAGCCTCTTCAGTTATTACCCCAAAGTCTGCTTGCTCCAGATCTCCGCCTATGCCGCGCCCGGCGGCGACAATACGGCGAATGTGGTGGACTACCTGGTTGACACGCTGACCTATCCGGCGCTGGAGCCGCTGGGCAGGCTCTTGGCGCAGCCCGGCGTCGAAGTGGTGATGCACGCCGCCGAAAACGACCTCTTGCTCTTGCAGCGCGAGTTCGGCTTCGAGTTTGCCTGCGTCTTCGACACGCAGCTGGCGGCGCGCGTCCTGGGTTGGCAGCAGGCAGGTCTAGCAGCTATCCTCGACGAGTGCTTCGGCGTGATCTCCGACAAGAGCATGCAGCGCACCAACTGGAGCAAACGCCCGCTCACCGCCGAGCAGATCGCCTATGCGCAGATCGATACGCACTATCTGTTCGCCCTACAAGAGAGGCTGACGCAAGAGCTGAAGG